>JAICXS010000191.1 GCA_025934615.1 Nitrospiraceae bacterium | reverse complement strand
TTGAAACCAATGGCCAGGTCTCAAGAGAATTGGAATGCGCCGCAAAGAGCGAACGCGCCAGATGAGTGAACCGTGACACTAAACGAATGACGTGACGTATCACAACGATCTTGGACAGTCTCCTGCTTACATCCTCTTGCATCAGTGGTTTCGCGGGGGAGCGGATTCGGCGTTAAATTTGCTACACAAGACAATGAGGCGGCGACTTCCCCATGGTGACGGTGTCCGGAGAGCATGGCCAGGCCCGGGTCAATGCCATCTGACAGGTCGCATATGCCTGGCCCTCGAAGCCGTATCGGGCCGATTAACTCATGAGAATCCTTGAGAGCGCAGGACCAATGCACCTGCAGCGGACGCATCATTGGAAGGAGATACCGGCCCATGCACAGGAGAGAGAGCAGACCTCCATGCTACATGATTCAATTTCCACACGACACAATTCCCGGTGATGGGTTAAAATAGGGCGTGGCACTTGAACGACTCATACTCAAGGAACTTTCAGAAGGGCAAACTGAATCCCAGGTGGCGGACGCTATCGGTATCCCAGTAGACACGTTGCAGGGTATTCTAGCCGGACGGCTTCCCGACAATCGCGATACATGGGACAAATTAACGACCTATTTTAAGATGAGGGAAGATGCGCTCCGATTTGGGGAGTTCCTCCAATGGCCGAGCGTGAGCCCTTTTTTGCCACCCCATCCCAACCATAACGTGGAAGCTTGGCGCCGTGTGCCACTTCTGTCATGGTCGCAACTGCTCGACAATAAGACACCTGATAGGACGGAGCACATGGTCGAGACTGATGTGGCGGGTGAAGGTGTCTTCGCCGTGCGCGTGCCGGATGATTCCATGGAACCGTTATTTCATACGGGCAAAGTCATTTTCGTCCAGCCCAACGCACCGTGGAACGACGAGGATTATGTGGTGGTGAAAAACACGGCGTCTCGCCAAGTCATGCTGAGGCAGATAAAGATGCTTGGCACGCAGACGGTTCTCCATGCGTTACGACATACCTATCCCGACCTGCCCTTCTCTCAGCACGATACGATCCTGGGGAAATTGGCACGGGTACGCGTCGATCTCTGAGCACTCGGCTGCATTAAAGCAGCCCGCCCATTAGAAGAACAATCCGCCCAAAAACCGGCACACGTTACGTACCGCAAGCTCAATTGTTTTCATCGACAGTGAAACCATGTTCTAACCGAGAAGCTTTGTAACTATCCGCTTGCTTGGGATAAAGAACGTCGAGCTCGCCGAACGGTTTCGGGAAGCGCTTCGCCGAGGTAGAGTTCAGCTCGTGCAAACTTTTTCCTCGTGACCGCGTCTCGCGTTGTCGAGCATAGAGCCGCCGATTCGGAGCGAGGGCACTGAAGCAAGCCTTGTACGCCCTCGTTCCGATCGCGGTCCATTTGAGCAAGGAGCTCAATTATCTTGTCTATTTTTCCGTGATAGTGCCTTTCCGCTGTGCCGCCTTTTGCCAAAGGTCGACCGCGTGATGGATGGCCTTTGAGTTCACATCTCCATATCGACGATCCTATTGAGCATCAATGAGAAGATGCCCTCGATGTCAACCGGGATGGACGCTCTCTTGCTTCGCGTCCTGTTATCTCCGTGCGTCGATCATCGGTCACGTTTTTGGACAGCGGCAATATGCGCGGATCGCCAAGGGGCAGGACACGGAAATAGCCCCACTGTCCCGATTGTGAATACGGCAGGCGTTGATTGCTCCATACATAGTCGCCGGGAAGTCGATACGGTCCGCCGGCCGACTTGATGAACGCATCGAGCGTCTCTGATCCGGCGAATTCGACCACACTGATATCGTCGGCACCCCCCATGAAAGGCTCGATGGGCCATTCATGTTTCTCGACGCCGAACATGCCGTTCTGCTCGTTGCTCGCCCCGAAAACGTGGATCCGTACCGGATCCCCGGCATGGGCTTCGATCAAGGGCGTAGCCGGATCGTCGGGTTTATCCGCGGCGCACGGCTGGAACATCTTCCCAAGCGTGCACCCCAACTCCACGCGGAACTTGTACGGTTCCGAGCGATAATTGACTCCGGTCAAGCCGGCGGCGTTCTGCACATACGGCATGAAACTGGTGCCGATAATGTTGTCTTCATCCTGAAAATACAGCGCAGCATCTCGATAATTGACCCGCGCTTCATAGCCGGGAATCGTCCGATCCACGATCACATCGGCGATCCAACTATTTTTGTTCGAGATATCCGCGCCGGTCTTCGGGTCACGATATTTCGCTCCTTTTGGTCCGACGACGATAGCCCCGAACAGCCCATTGCGTGGATTGAGCATGGGGTTGCCCCAATCCCACACGAGCGAAGCAATCTCTCCGAGGAACGGATCGGCATAGTACGTGTACACCCGGCTCTCGCCCGGTGCGATAGTCTGATCACCTGGATTTCGGCCGACGTTCGCGCCCAATGAATCTTTTGGATCGAACGCCAAACTGATGGCCGAGAAGGACGCGCGGCTGTGTTTCATCTTGTTCGTCAATTTCACTTTAATACAGTCCCCGACGTTGGCTCGCAATGTGAGCGGCATCGGATGAAGCCCGGCCGCCACCTTCGTCACATCGTCCTCTAAGACATAGACTTTCGCCTCAGGGTTAGAGACCTGGATTTTCCGCTCAAAATCTACCTCCACAGCGTCAGGCGCTTTGGGATTGAACTTCATCTCCGGATAATCCAGGGCGAGGGCATTGAAGGTCCTGACGGGTGCATCTTCCGGACAGACCGGCAACGCCTTCGGGATTTCACTCCGATTGGTGTAGCCGGCCGGAAGCTTCTGCAAATCCGGGACTTCTTTGTCGTACACCCGAACGATACCCCACGCTCCCTCGGCAAAATGCGAATCGCGCCCGTTGAAGTGGATGTAATCACCCGACTGCAATCGCGGTCCGCCGGCTTGCGGAACCACCAAGTCATATCGTTCCGCAATGCCGATGTGAATCGAGTTCTTTCGGTTGGCGTCTCCGGCGTACCGTTCGGTCAGGAACGTATGTCCTGACAGCGTCCACACCGATGTCTCGTTGGCCATCGTCTGCAGTAAACGGAACACGAGCGTATCGCCCGTATACGCCCGGAGCATCGGTGTATACGGATCACCATGGATCAGGCTGCTGAAAATCTGAGAGTAATCCCCGTTATTCTTTAACCTTGACGCGATCGGTTCCGCTCGGAAATTCAATCCGCTTCCAGTCGTGTGGGTTCCACCATTGAGGAATGACATCGGTGACGCCGGGATGTTGTCCGGCATGGGAAACGAAATGGTCTTTCCAGCCTCAAGCGCCACCTCGACCGGCTGTCCCGGTGGATTGCCTTCCGTAACGAGGTTGACCGTATGGGGGACGCTGTCATGGACCTGCACCATCAACTCTCGGAAACTGCCGTTCACGCCATAGCCCACCGGCTCGACCGTGCGAATATCGGCGATCGGACCGCTCCGGATTTCCTTGCCGGTCTTCGCATCATGATAGGTCGACCCCACAGGCTCGATGATGATGGTACCAAAGCCGCCGTGGCCCCATGTCACACGACCCAGCGCATGATCGTGCCAGAACACCGTGCCGACGTCCGAATCAACCCAGAACCGTTGTCGCACGAATTCGACCGTCACGATATCGCCGGCCGGATGAGGGTTCCGCAAAGGCCGATACAGTTCAAGCGTGTTGCCCTTGATGGTTTTAATTCGGCCGATCTCATTCCCGCCGACATTATCCGCTCCAATCAGAATTTCGATATTCGGATGGTACTGTGCGGCATTTTTGACCGCAATCACCCGCTCGCCCTTCTTGGCGGCCTTCGTGAAGGTGGTATTGAGCGGAAGCGGCAAGCCCTTGTTCACCTTTTTTTGCATCATCGTGAACGGCCGGACCGACTGCTCATAGGAGAATCCGGTGATCACGCCATCCGACGACTGATTGTCGAATTGAAGGAAATGCCAGTGCGTATTGATCTTGGACGAATGGAAGTTGGTTGCGTCATCGTCCTCCCATTCGCTCGTCAACATCCAGTCGATGCAATCATAGATGTTGGCGCGCACGACCAGCGGATATTTACGGTCGTTGTTCTTTTTAATTTCTTCTTCTTCCTCGTGCAGGACGTAAATAAGACCGCCCTTGTCCTCGATCGCCGGTTGATCGCCGCGCTTGTCTGCCAGGATCATCGGTGTATGGACAAAGTGCACGTTGTAATGCTTGCGCCCTGCATTCTCCGGACACAAACTCCATCGCCCATTCTCGCCCGGTTTCGCCGGGTAAGAGCTTTGCCCGCCATCTTCGTCGAGGTGGATCGGCTCCAGCCATGGGGACGGATTATGGTTGCCCGAGAAGGGCACACGTCTTCCGAAGTGCGGTCTCAAATGAGGCCACGCGACCTTGCCGGTTTGCGGTTCAAACAGAATCGGCAACCGTTTACCAGGCGTCGGCGATTGATAGCGCGGATTCGGCACGGCGCTTTCCGGTTCCGTCATGGCCCGGCTGCCCTCCCAGGCCCAGTTCAACACACTCGCATCATACGAGAGTGTCTGGCCGTTCTCGTCATCCTTGTGTCCCGGCTTGCCTTGCGGCGGCAGGAACATCGACACCCAATCTTTGACGGTGACGACGGCCGGTGTCGCCTTCCAGTCGGTCTTCCCTTTCTCGACGATTGCAAATTGCTTCCCAAACCAATCCACCGTCTTACCCACGAGCCGATCGGAGGTCACGCCGGCCTTGATGCGCCCTTGCCGATCCGGCAATTCCCGCAGGTCCGGCATCGTATCGGTATGCAGGTCGCCTTGCTGCATCACGTTATAGACACGCCAGTAGCCCCACATGCCTGCGATATAGTGATGCGCGACATGGCAGTGGAAGAGAAAATCACCGGACAATTGCTGGCACAATCCCGACCCGCATTCTGTTTCCAAATCCATCGTCTCAGACGGACCGATCACCTCCACGTCGACGCGGTCTGACTTTGTGCGAATGACCGGATATTTCACCGGCCCGTTTTTCGCCGCATGCCACATCGGCATCTGGTCGATGGCGCGAGGACTGCGCGGCCAGCGGATCGACCCTCCGTGCGGGTGATGGGAATGGAACACTTCCGACCCGCCGTGCACCAATCTAAATTTAGCTGGATCACCCAAATAGCTGCGCGGCACGGTCGTGGCCGGATCGCCGAAT
>JAICXS010000541.1 GCA_025934615.1 Nitrospiraceae bacterium | reverse complement strand
CAAAAAAGAATGCCGCAGGTACGCCGAAACATCGGCACTCCCTGCGCGATGGTTTACGGCTTATACGTGATCTCCCCGGTGCGCCGGGCTTTTTGGCCACCGTCCCCCCGGGTCAAGCCCGGAGGTTGATCCCAGCGTCGGGGGATCGGGACCGCACGATTTCGCCGTCCGCCGTTGGCTGCGTTCGTCTCACGCATCAACCGCGTCCATCGCATCCCCGCCCCACGGTTCGTGACGATCGGCCGAAACGTCCTCTTCATCGAGGCGGGATGACGCAAGGGAAACATGGATTTCCGAAAAACGGAAGTAAAATATTTTTGCGCGGAGGGCTGGACAGGTGATTCGCAGTTGAATCGGCTCGCGAATTTGGCTTTTCCGCGCACGCGATTTTTCGAGCCGAAGGCCGTTGCGCGTGTCGCGGAAATGGAGCCGCTTGCCCGACGAGCAAATCACTTCGGTGCACGCAGGACTGTCACATAAGTCGGACTGTACGAAAATTCGGATGACGACCTCGGCCGAGGACGAGCCTCAATTGGGCCGTGTACCCATAAAAGCGCGGATGTCGGCTTCTGGCGGCCAGGCGGAAATCTCACGATCAGTCACAGCCAATGCCGCTCGTGTGGTACAAAGACAATGTTCTCGGGAATCCTGCAAATGTCTTATTTTGCTGCATCGGCAGTTAAACAGCTCATTGACGACGCGCAAGTCCCCGGTCTCTCCATGGCCGTCGTGAGCGATGGTCAGCCGACAGCCCGCATTACCGCCGGTGTCCGCAACTCGCGCGATAGGATTGCCGTCGATCCGCAAACGGTCTTTGCAGCAGCTTCGCTGTCCAAGCCTCTATTCGCCTATGGTGTGCTCCGGCTAGTCGATGCGGGTAAGCTGGCACTCGATGCACCCTTATCGCGGCATGTCCCCGGCTACGTAGCAGACGACCCCCGAGCGGCCATCATCACCACGCGCCACGTCCTAAGCCACACGTCGGGACTCCCCAATTGGCGTTCGGCCGAACTCCCGCTCAAGACTTACTTTCCTCCAGGCGAGCGCTTCAGTTACTCCGGCGAGGGTTTCGTCTGGCTTCAACGCGTCGTCGAATTGGTCACTGGCGAAGACCTTGATATGACACTTCGTCGTTTGATCTTCGAACCGCTTGGCATGCGTCGGTCAAGCTACATTTGGCAGTCGGCGTTCGAAACGAACTACGCGGACCCGCACGATGCGGAGCAAGTGTCCGGCGCGATCATCAAGCCGTCCATACCAAACAGCGCCGCATCGTTGCTGACAACGGCGGAAGACTACGCTCTCTTCCTGACTGCAGCATTATCGGGGACAGGACTGAAGCGAGAAACGGCTCACGATTGGCTTGAACCACAGGTCCGGATTCAAGACGCACAGATTGCATGGGCACTGGGGTGGGGTCTTGAGGCAGGTAACAGCGCCTTTTTTCAGTGGGGCGACTACGATCGCGGGAGATTTAAGGCCTTTGCGATGGGTTCGCGGAAACATGGCCGCGCTATTGTGGTGCTGACCAACGGTTTCCGTGGCATGGCTATCATGCCAAACTTAATTGGAGCAGCCCTGTCTGGTCCCCATCCGACGTTTTCGTGGCTGGGCTATCCGGTGCTTTCTGGTGGGTGACCCAGTCTGCCTCTGACCCTAACCAGACCTACGGCGGTCCTCCAACGATCGCTCCATGATGATCGTGCGTTCATCACCGTAGTAGCTATCGCGCACCGCCCTGAACCCAAGCCGCGCATAGAAGGGTTCAGCGGTGACCGAAGAAGGGACGGTCAACTTAAGGATATTTCTCTTGCGCGCTGTGCTCTCAAT
>JAICXS010000131.1 GCA_025934615.1 Nitrospiraceae bacterium | reverse complement strand
TCCGACCGGCGCCATCATTGAGCCGTACGTGGTCGATGCCCGCCGCTGCATTTCCTACCTCACCATCGAACTGCCGCGAGCCGGCGAGCCTATCGAGGATGGATTGAGCGGCAAACTGGGAAACCGCATATTCGGATGCGACGACTGTCTCGATGTCTGTCCGTATAACGTACAAGAGACACCCACGGCCGAATTCGCGTTCCAACCGTCTTCCCATACGCTGGCACCGGATTTGGACGAATGCGCAGGTCTCACCGAATCGGAGTTTACGGCTCGCTTCCGCCAGAGTCCCATCCGACGGGCGAAGCATGCCGGCTTTCTTCGCAATATTACGACAGCCCTTCGAAATGCGCATGCGGCGGATCGCCACCATTCACGGCACTGATGCAACATGATCGACCGCGCCACCTTGCGCGACCATCTCCTATTGACTATAGTCAACGTAAACCCGTCGGTGAACAGCGATCAGCCGTCAGCCTACCCCGAGACTGAGTGCTGATCGCTGGCAATTAGGTCAATTATGCGTCCTGCCACACTCCTCATCATCGAAGACGAAGAACGGATGCGCCGCCTGCTCGAATTGGTCTTGAAGCAGGAAGGATATGATTTGCTCTTGGCCGACTCGGGGGAAGAAGGCATTCGCCTGTTGAATCACAGCGGCCGAATCGATCTAATCCTCACCGACCTGCAACTCGGGCACAGCTCCGGCCTCGACGTACTCGAAGCGGCCAAACGCGTGTTGCCCGGCGTACCGGTCCTCATCATTACAGGGTTTGGAACGATCAAGTCGGCCGTCGAAGCGATGCAGAAAGGCGCGTACGATTACATTTCCAAACCGGTCGATCACGATGAATTGAAGATCGTCATTGCACGAGCGCTGGAGGCGCGGCGGCTCTCACAAGACTATCACGCGCTCCAGGCAGGTCTCCACGAACGGTTCGGATTTGAGCGCATCGTCGGCCGGTCGAAAGCGCTGGAAGAGGTAAAGCGGCTCGCCACAGAGATGGCCCGAACGGATGCGACCGTGCTGATCACCGGCGAAAGCGGAACGGGCAAGGAATTGCTGGCACGCGCCATTCATTATGCCGGTCCCCGCGCGGCTGGACCGTTAGTGGCGGTCAATTGCGCCGGTATTCCCGAAACCCTGCTGGAATCGGAACTCTTCGGGTACGAAAAGGGCGCCTTTACCGATGCCAAGAAAGCGAAACCCGGCCGATTCCAACTTGCCGACCGTGGCACGCTGTTTTTGGACGAAATTGGCGAGATGAGTCCTGCGGCGCAGGCCAAACTGCTACGGGTGCTGGAAGATCATACGGTGGAGCCGTTGGGCGCCACACAGGGGGTCAAGGTTGATATTCGCGTGATCGGCGCCACCAATCAAGACCTGGCGGAACTGATAAAAAAAGGGAAGTTTCGTGAGGACCTGTATTACCGATTCAACGTCTGCCCGCTGTACATTCCGCCTTTGCGCGAACGGCGCGAGGACATTCCCGATCTGCTCGATGCCTTCCTCACGACAACCTGCCGTGAACGCGGTCTCCGTCTTCGCGGCGTCTCACCCGATGCGCTCGCCATGTTGCAACGCCATCATTGGCCGGGCAACGTCCGCGAGCTTCATAATGTTGTCGAATGGATCACGATGAGTTGTCGCGAAGGGGACATCAGACCGGAGCATCTCCCGTCCACCCTCAAAGCGTCGCCGGAGTCCACGTCGTCCGCGGCGTCGCCGTCCTCTCCCGTTTCCCTCCTCTCGTTAGGGCTGTCCGTCGAAGAGGTGGAAAAAGCGATGTTGAAGGAGGCGCTGGAGAAGACCGGCGGAAATGTGTCTGAAGCCAGCCGCTTGCTCAAAGTCACGCGCAATACGCTACGGTACCGGATGTCGAAATATCACCTGGGCGATCCTGACGAAAGTCCGGAACGCGGCTGACGCCCTGCCGCGACTGCTCCCGTCTCGCTGCCCTTTGCTCGCCGTTTGCATCGGTGCATTGATTGACTCGCGCTTGACTTTCGTCATGACCGGCGACATGATCGGGACTAGCCTTCTACTCAAAGTTTGCTCTCCATCCGGATCGTCGGGGCATCATGACACTCTCCCCCAGAACCGGCGGCCTGCAAAAGAAGTTTTTTGTCGCCCTCTTGATTGTCGGCATCGTCCCCGGCATCGTGGCGCTCGTCGCTACCTATCTCTACAGCACGAATAGTGTCAAGCATTCCATCGGAAGCAGCTTTCAGGAAATTGCCCGGTCCACGGCCATCCGCATTTCCGGCGCGGTCGATATGGAAATCGACCGCGCCATACAATTGGCCGCGGCGCCCGTTTTAGTGCGTCGAATCGTAGAACTCTCCAACCAGCGCTATGCCGGGAAAACCGATGAGGAGGTTCAGCAGCTCTTGCGCGAGGGCTACTCGCCCAAGCTCTTGACCCAACTCAACAAGGGACGTCTGCCTGTGGTTCAAACCATCAATTACCTCATGGACTGGGCACATGACGAAGACCATTACGTCCGCGTCATCATCGCCGATAATCACGGCGCTTTGGTCGCCTCGAACGATGTGCACGCGCCCTATCTGAATGGGCAGGAAACCTGGTGGCAGGAAGCGTTCGACAACGGCTTCGACACCGCATATGTGAGCTCACTCCATCTCGATCCGCAATTGAATGATTATGTGTTTGAAATTTCGGTCCCGATCTCCGGCGAGGACCATGATGAGCCGATCGGCGTGGTCGGCCTTATTTTGAAGCGCAAGGTGCTGATGGATACGATCTTGCCAATCCAAGTCGGTGAGACGGGTCACGGCATGTTGCTGGACACGGCAGGGACGCCGCTCGTCTGTCCTGTCCTCCCTCCTACCGAACATTTGATTCAGCACGCGCTGATTAATCAGTTGGCGCAAGATCATCCTGTCTGGTTAGTCGCCGAAGACGATGCCCATGGCGGCCACAATTCGATTATCGGAGCCGCCCCGGTCCGTTTCTCTTATCGACTGTCACCTCTGAGCCTCGGAGGGCACCGCTGGTTCGCGTTCGTACGCCAGCAACCGGAAGAAACGTACGCGCCCATCTATTCCCTCTTGCTGACGGTCGGCTTGATCGGATTCGGACTCGTCGTCGTCCTCGCCTCGCTGGGATTTGGGGTCGGCTACACAATCGTGAAACCTATCCTCGCGCTGCGGCGGGAAGCCGACACATTGCGACGGGATATGCTGGCGCTGTCATCGGGCACGCTCTCGGAACCGCCTGCTCCACCCGAACCGGCGGTGGAAATCCGTACCGGCGACGAGATTGAAGATCTTGCCAGAACATTCACGGCCATGCGCCACACGCTGGAAGAGAGCCTCCACACGATTCACGTCCAACATGACGAACTGCTTCGCAAAGAGAAGCTGGCCTCAGTCGGCCAATTGCTCGCTGCCTTGGCGCATGATCTGCGGAATCCTCTGGGCGTCATTCGCAGTTCCGCCCAGCTCGTGCTCGAAGAACAGCAGCCTGATGCCGTAAAGCAGGAGGTGACGCGCTACATCATCGACGAAGTCGACCGTCTTACGCACCGCATTAATGACTTCCTTCGGTATGCCAGACAGAAGCCACCGGAGTTGAAACCGACTGCGGCAGAGGAGTTGGTGCAATCGGCCCTGTGGCAATGGAAAGCCCAAGGCGGACACGAACACATCGCCATAAGAACTCACTTCGATCCGCATTTGCCGGCTCTCCATGTCGATCCGGAACAGGTCAAAGAAGCGTTGGTGAATCTCTTCATCAATGCCCGAGAAGCGATGTCGGGGCTCGGAGCATTGACGATTGCCGTTCGAAGGGAACAGGACGGCGCCATCGCGATCGAAATCGCCGATACGGGCTGCGGGATTCCTGACGCGAATGTGACCCGCATCTTTGAGCCGTTCTTCACGACCAAAGAGTACGGAACGGGGCTCGGCTTGACGAATGTCAAGCGCCTCATCCAAGATAATGGAGGGACGATCAGCGTGCACAGTGAGGCCGGCAAGGGCACTCGATTTACCCTTCGGTTCCCCTCGGAGCCCGTGCCCTCTCGGGTGAATTACCCGCTTGAGTTGGATCGGCAAGCGAGGTAAGATGCCGCGGTTTTGCTGGGGTGCAGTACAATAATCGTAGACATCGTAGCCGCGGGAGTCATACGAGTGTTTTGGGAATCACGCCAAAATAAGGATCGACGCGACCGGCAATGTTCCTTCTGTGGCAAGCGGGAAAACGTGGTCAAAAGCCTCATCGAAAGCCCCGCTCCCTATCACTGCCAAACCTGCCAGACAGGATCGAGTCTTCTCATCTGTAATGAATGTGTGCGGCTCTGCAGCACCTTCCTTGCCGAGGGCTCCGGAGGGGCAGGACAAGCATCCTCGTTACCGCTGAATATTCAGCTCCCGAAACCGACGGAAATGAAGAGCATCCTGGACCAATATGTTATTGGCCAGGAACGCGCGAAAAAAGTCCTGTCAGTAGCCGTTCATAACCACTACAAACGTATCCTGAGCCGACACCGCTTGCGGGAAGTGGAATTACAGAAGGGCAACATTCTCATGATCGGTTCCACGGGGACCGGCAAGACGCTGCTCTCGCAGACTCTCGCCAAGATTCTTCACGTGCCCTTCGCCATTGCCGATGCCACGACGCTGACGGAAGCCGGGTACGTCGGAGAAGACGTCGAGAACGTGGTCCTAAAACTCCTGCAGGCGGCGGAGTTCGACGTAAAAAAAGCCGAGACCGGCATCGTCTACATCGATGAAATCGATAAGATCAGCCGCAAATCGGAGAGCGCGTCCATCACGCGAGACGTCTCCGGCGAGGGCGTGCAGCAGGCCCTGCTGAAACTGGTGGAAGGTACCACGTGTAACGTACCGCCGAAGGGTGGACGCAAGCATCCCGAACAGGACTATATTCGTGTCGATACGTCCAATATTTTGTTTATTTGCGGGGGCGCCTTCGTCGGGCTGGATCAAATCGTCGGGCAACGGACCACGGACAAACGTATCGGTTTTGGCTCGGGCACGACGACCCGCCACACGAACAAAGGCGCCGGTCTGCTGGAGGTGACGCAACCGGAAGATCTGCTGAAATATGGATTGATTCCGGAGTTCGTAGGACGCTTTCCCATTTTTACGACCCTCTCTGATTTGGATGAAGGAGCGCTCATGCGGGTGCTCACGGAGCCGAAGAATGCGCTGCTTAAGCAATATCAGGCGATGTTCGAGCTGGAAAATGTACGTCTCGAATTCACTCCCGATGCCGTCAAAGCCATCGCCCATCGCGCCGGCCCGCTTCGAACCGGAGCCCGCGCGCTGAGGGCCATTCTGGAAGAGGTCATGCTCGATTTGATGTACGAAGTACCAGCGTTGCAAGGCGTCACCTCCATTGTCATCACGGAAGAGGTGATTCATGGGACGGGACAGCCGCAGATCGTGTCATGACACGGCGAACGACACGGGGCCATCTGATTCGTTTTCGGTTCGTCAACGTCCTCAACGTAGCCGAGGGGAATGAGTCGGTCTGCGCCGGCTCATGTTCGCCTGACAAGCATTGTCCATCGGGCATCATAGGGTCATGCTATGGCTGCCAAGATTCTCGTCGTCGATGACGAAGCGCACCTCCGACGGGTCGTGTCTCTGTATCTCCGCGCTCGGCACTACGAGGTGGAGACCGCGGAGAACGGCTTGGATGCAATTCACAAAGTATCCACTGATCGCCCCGATCTAATCATCGCCGACATCGGCATGCCCGGACTCGACGGCTACGAACTCTGTAGCCGGCTTCGTCGGGACACCGCCACACGAACGATTCCGTTCATTTTTCTCACCGCGCGAGATCAAGACACCGACCGCATCAAAGCTCGCAAAATCGGCTCCGACGATTACCTCACGAAGCCTTGCCCGCTGGATCAGCTCGCCGAGCATGTCGAGACGATGATCGACCGGATCGAGCAGGCGAAGAAAATACCGCTGGATCGAATTGGCTTGAGCGGCCGGCTCGACGACGTCAACGTCTTGGATCTGATTCAGATGTTGGAGCTCGATCAGAAAACGGGCGCACTCGTGCTTAGCCATGGCGAACGCACCGGCACACTCTATTTTAAGGACGGTACGATTATCGATGCGGACATTCGATCACC
>JAICXS010000062.1 GCA_025934615.1 Nitrospiraceae bacterium | reverse complement strand
TCGCCAAAGTAATTCAAGAAGGTGAGCTGCCGACAGGTCTGGGAGTAGGCATAGGACACCATGCGGCGAAGCAGATCGCGAGAGGCATCTTGGCGCTCGGAGACGGCGGTTCCAGAAGCTGATGCGCCTTCCCCCAATTTTTGAATAAAGAACTCCTGCGTGGCCACATCGCTTTGCTGAAAGAGCAGAACGCACAGCGCATGGCCGCCATCTCGACCTGCGCGCCCCGCCTCCTGATAATACGCTTCGAGGCTGCCCGGCACATCGTGATGCACCACCAATCTGACATCGGGCTTATCGATGCCCATGCCGAACGCATTGGTGGCCACCAGTATTCGTATCTCGTCGTTCACAAATCGTTCATGAATCGACACGCGCAAGTCATCCGCCAGACCGGCATGATAGTAGCCGACACCGGAATGCCGCTTCCCAAGCGACTGCGCCAGTTCTTCCACATGCCGCCGAGTCGAGCAATAAATGATTTTGCTGCCGGTCGGCGTCTCCTTCAATAGGGATTCGAGGATCGTCAGTTTTTCCGTTTTCCCCGAACAGATCTCGACGGCAAACCGAAGATTTGGACGACGAAAGCCGGTGATCACCGTCAACGGCTGCCGGAATTCGAGCTTGTCATGAATATCTTGCTGAACCCGCGCCGTGGCTGTGGCAGTCAACGCCAGGCATGGCGGTGAATCTAATTGGCGGCGCAGCTCCCCGAGTCGTAAATAATCCGGCCGAAAGTCGTGCCCCCAATGAGAGATGCAGTGCGCTTCATCGACCACGAGCAACGAGGGGCCGGCCAATCGTACTTGCCGTATAAACCAGTCGTGCTGCATACGTTCAGGAGCGAGATACAGCAATCGCAGTTTCCCGAGCCGCATGTCTTGAAGCACGCGATCCCGTTCTTGCTGAGACTGGCCGGAATGATACGCGGAGGCGGTGATCCCGCGCGTCCGAAGCGCATCGACTTGATCCTTCATCAAGGCAATGAGCGGCGAAATCACGACGGTCAGACCGGACGTTAAGGTCGCGGGAAGTTGGAAGCACAGGGATTTCCCCTGTCCGGTGGGCATGACGGCGAGCACGTCTCGTCTGGCCAGCACGGCCTCCATGACCTCGCGCTGGCCATGGCGGAAGCTCTCGAATCCAAATCGATGATGAAGCTGATGAAGGAGATCGGACGGTGAACGTTCGGGATGCAAATCAAACATGGCGAGCGGAGTATATAGAGGAGGAGTCCGGACAGCAAGCACGAGATGAACGAGAACAATAACAATAACCGTAGTCGCTGGGATAGCGCGGTGGCAAGAGCTTATAGGTCACTCCGATTCTTCAGGAACCTTCAAGTGTCCACAAACAAGTGGCCTTCGCGCAGCGCATGGAGCCTCTTTATACCGGGAATATTCATGGACCATACTACGCTCGGAATTCTAGCCGCGGCATAAAAAATCCCCGACGGATATCGCATCCGCCGGGGATTTTCTCATCGGAGAGCTGATAACTGTGAGCTATCCAGCTTTCTTTATGGCGCCGTGTAGCTGCCCCACTTGGGCGCTTTATCGCAGCCTTCTCCGCCGCCGCCTTGGCACAGGTGATAGAGCGCTCCCTGCGCCGAGAGGCGCGCTTCCTTGTGCTCTCTGGCAATGCCGTACGCAATCGCTTCTTCTAAGAGACGATTAGCCGTGGCACTCCCGGCAGATTTGCCGCGTGCTTCTTGGAGTAGAGCCGTTGCTTTGGCGATCTGCCCGACGTCCGATCCCCAACGACGGGTGACGTCCACGGTGGTGCGTCCTCCAATGCCGGGTGGGTCGGTCAATTCGATGATGGCTTGGTTAGTCAGTGCGACCGCTTCTTGGGCGTGAGCTGCAAACGGGACGCTGGTCAACCCAGCAACCGCCGCTACAGCGAGAATCATCAACTTGTTATGCATAGTCAAATCTCCTTTCTGTAGCTTAGAAGTTTACCCACAGTGACGCGTAGGCCCACTGCTGGTTCGCGTTTGTGCCGAGGTTCTGGCGAATGTAATCGCCCGACCACATATAGGCATACGACGCTTGCAACGCAAGCTTGCCATCGGCAAACATACGCGTCCAGGTGAAGTCCAATTCGTCGCCGATGTGCTTCGCGGTATTGTTATTCCGTGAGAACACATAGACCGTCTGCGAGCCACGGTACCAGTTGTCCCGCGCGCTGGCGAGGTTGAAGTTATTGTACCAAATCTCGAAGTGGTCGCGCGCCGTCGGGCGGAATTGAATATTCGCCGCCGGCGTCAACATGTTCTTCCACGCCATCACATCCATGTAGCCCATGTGAATGTGGTTGGTGGGATAGAGGTTTTCAAACGTATTGCCTGTCGTACAGGTCGAGCCAGTTGAGCCGGGCGCGTTGCAATTGGCATTGCCATCGCCGGAGGCATAATCGAACCCCACGGCAAACCGCGGCTTCCACTTGGACTCATAGATCGTATAGCCCAACCAGTTACGCGTGGCCCAGGCATTGATATGCACGTTTCGATTGGTACCATTGTTGCTGCCGGGACCCAATTGGCCGGATGCCATTTGGCCAAACTGGTATTCGAGTTCATCGATAAAATCGAAATTGCCTTTCCGTACTTCGATCCGATTTCCGACCGTGTGCCGAATCTGGTTCGCTGACTTTGGAACCCAGACACCGACATTCGAGCCGATCCCTGCAACGTTGCCCGCAGCGGCCGCCGCTGCACCACTAGCAGCGTTCGTCGGCAAGCTGTTCTCCCACAAGATATAATGCGGCTCAATCAGGACTCCTGGAATCGACTTGATCTGATTGTAGAACACCACCATTTGGGCTTGATTTTTAGAACTGCCCGCTACCCCTCCGGTAAAGCTCCCTGTGGAGGCCGCTTCACCGACGTTGAGATCCGCCTCGCGGAACCATCCCAACCAGGTCTCGAAGTTCTTATTGGCGCTGTAGTTGAACATGAACCCGTCATGAGAGAAACCGGTATTCGCCCAGTCGAAGTGACCGAGCAGGGACTGGTTACCGAAGACTAAATATTGCCTACCGGCCTTCAGACTTAACCCCTTCACGTCTGCGAGGTTTCTGACGAGCATGTATGCGGCGCGGACACCGAGATTACATTGCCCCGTATTGACTGTGTTGCAATTATTGTTCAATGCGGGCCCACCAGCGGCACCCGCATTGGCGGGGTTCCCGGTCGTTCCCCAATCATGGGAATAGATTAATTCCACATAGAAGTTCACGTCTGGCGAGAGGTCATACCCGATGCCCAAACGTGCCCATTGTTGGACGAAGGTGTTATTGGCCCCTGGCCCACTCGCCTTGCCTCCAACTGACTGATTACACGCTCCGAGCGTCCCAGGCGTTCCGCCGAAGCACACGCCATTGCGCCATTCCGGTCTCACGCGCATGTCGCCGCGCATCCAGAAGTTCTTGATATCGAAGTTTCGGCCGATCACCGGATCGTAGTTTTCGTACGCTTCTTTTTGCGGCATGTTCCGCGGGATGGCTGGAAGGTTCGTGATGCGTTCGCCCGGTGGTAATTCGTAGGCGGCGAAGACTGGCGAGCTGAAGAGTTGAAATCCGGCGACGAGTGCAGCCGCCGCGAAGGCGACCGAGTGGCGACACCACCCTGTTCGTCCTTGAATGCTTCCCATAGCGTTCCTCCTGTTGATTGGATGATCGATCTCTCGACGGTTTTCGTGCTCCACCGCCGACGACCTTTGTGACTCCAACCGCTTCCACTATGAAGAGGTGGTCCTATTTATCGATTCGAGCGAGAGGCATTGTGCCGATGCCTCCGCAGTGACTCATGTGACTACCCGTCACCCCCTTTCACGGCTTCTCGTGCAGTAAACTGAGCTAAGTATAGTTGATTTTACAAAAATGTACGGTCATGCTTTCGCGTTGGCGTCCGACGTTTTCTCCGGACCCTTGGTAATGTTCTCGATGTCCTGCTCGGCTTCTTTCATGGAAGCTTGGAAGTCCTGCTCTACCATTTTGACTTCCTGCTGAATGAGATTGATTTCCGGTTCGACCGACTTCCGAAGATCATCAGCCGTTTCCTTGAAACCCCTGACGGCCTTACCGACTTGCCGGCCCACTTCGGGAAGTTGCTTGGGACCGAACAGTAGAAAGGCAATGACCAGGATGATGAGAATTTCCCCCGCGCCCAAGCCGAACATCTCGAATACACCCCGCTCCGCAATTCATCCGTGTTTGGGTTGTTCGACCGGCGCGGCGTGAGGCTGTGCCTGTGCCTGAACACCGGGCTGTGGCTGCTCGGCTTGAGGAATTTGCTGCATGTGCGCCGTCGGCTCCTGAGTCGGCGTTACATCGAGGGCGTCGGCTTCGTTCACCGACTTTTTAAATCCTTTAATGGCCTTGCCTAAGCCTTCGCCTAGTTGTGGAATCTTGCCTGCGCCGAAAATAATCAGCACGATGATCAAGATCAGGACTAATTCCATCCACCCAAATGAACCGAACATGTGACCTCTGCGTCCTCAGAGCCGGTATCGAACGACTCTGTCAATTGCCCTTTCGATGTAACCCGAAAGGGGTAAAATCGTCCAAAATCTCGTGCACGGTACTAAAAAAGTACAAGCGAGTCAAGAAATTTCTTTGAAAAATATACGGTTCTGAGAATTCGCACTTACGGTTTTAGAAAATGGTGGTAATAATCCACATTCTGAGCGGGAGCTTGAAGCGCGGACAGAATCATGTCGCGATCGTAGCCGATAGTTTCCAAATCTTGCAGGGCGGTCGTCAATTCCTCTTCCGTCAGATACGCGATGGTGTCGGGCATTCCATCCTGCTTCAACGACGACAGTAATCGTTGCAGCGTCTCCCGGCCCTCCGCCGGAATATTGGCCGACAATGGAAATTCAATCGTCCGGCGGTACGGGCTTTGGTACGTCTTATTCAGCGCATGAATCGTCTGCACGATGAGCTGGTCTTGCTCCCACCCTTTCAAGGCATGAGAACGCGGGTGGGTGGCCAACAGATCCATCAGGCTCATCACATTCGTCGCTAAACATTGCCCGATATATTCCTTCTGCGGCTCGATTGCAGAGATCTTCATGCCGAGGTGCTTCGCCACCGACTCGACGAGCGCAAAGTTCACCATAAAACTGTACTGGCCGCCGAACTGTCCATAACAGGGCTTCTCGGGATCATTGAGCACATCGAGATCGGCGGTCCCTGCGTCAAAGCTGCTGAACCCAATGGCATCCGGGGCGAGCAGGCGCTTGGCTTCCTTGATGGACGCATAGGCGCCGAAATTCACCGGGACCAGCACATGCTCGTCGATCTTCTTGAGAAAGTCGGTCACCGTCTTGCGGTAGGGAATCAGTTTCCAATCCGACTTGCGGTACTCCTTTTCCCAGATAATGTCTTCGAGAAAGGCCGGAAATGCATCGAGCGCCTTGATGTCTTTGCCATCGAATGCGTGGACAAAACCAGACCAGTCGGCGATTTCAGCATGACGGGCTTCGCTCAAATTGGGCCGCAGGAATTCCTCCTCTATGTCGCCGTCCTTTCGAAGCATCAATTTCGTCGGCAGATCGTTCCACAGCTCATTGCAGAGAATGCGATCAACGGAGCCGTCCGCCACGGTCGCGAGGTCCTGCACCTGCGCGCATACGGACTCGATCCGATCCGTATGCTGAACCAGATCCGGATGCGCCATCGCCGCCTGAAGGGTAGCCTCCTGCGCATCGACCAATACATAACGCACTCGCGGATAGACTCGGCTCTCCTTATCGATCGCCTTGAGATGCGTGAGAAAACACGCGGCAAGATTGCCGTTCCCGCAGCCCCATTCGTGGATAATTAGACAGGGAGCGGGAGACGATGGGCGAGAGGCAGGATCGCTGCTTGACTCACCCCTGGCCTTCTCGCGCGCGAGTACGCGAGCGTAGTAATCTGCGGCCAGCGCATGCGCGAGCCGGTAATCTGCTGCCGCGAATGTTTGTGAGAAGTCGCGGAGCCGGCCGCCGCGCAGCCCGTAGAAAATGTCATTGATGTGGGCCTGCCACTCATCGACGGGGCGGAATTCGCCGATCAACTGAGGTAGTGCATCCGGATTATTGAAAACGGTCAGTGACATGCCAGGAAGTGTAACAAAAGACAAAGAGGCGCCGCAACCCGCTCACCCAAGCGTCAGGGTCCCATAGTAGCCTCTCGTGCTGCTCCCCACATCGCGCTTCACCGCGTCGCCTACTTCAGATGCTACGCCGGCGGAACAGCCGTCATAGAGGTTGGACGAGAAGAGTACGTAATCTCACGTCCTATTGTGTCCGACTTTCCTTTTTGCTATTTTCGACCACTCGCTATAAAAGGCCTCGATTTTCCTATGGTGATGACGGAACATCAGAAGAGGGGTCGAACCGGCAAGGTGAACATCCTGGTCGTCGATGATAATCAGGCTAATCTCAATGCGCTCGAAGCGTTGCTGGACGGCCCTGATCGAAGTATATTCACGGCCCTCTCCGGCAATGAAGCGCTTCGCATTCTTTTAAAGGAAGATGTGGCCGCCGTTCTCTTAGACGTCAAGATGGAGACCATGGACGGCTACGAGACGGCACGGCTCATCCGATCGCGGGAGAAGTCTCACGATATTCCTATTATTTTTTTAAGCGCCTACCATCAAGACGAACTAGATATTCAGAAAGGGTATGCGCTCGGCGCCGTCGATTTTTTGTTCCGCCCCATTGCGCCGAGTATCGTCAAGGCGAAGGTCAATTGCTTTGTCGCCCTGGCAAAGCGGCGGACACTCAGCGACCTTCCCGTCGAAGCTTCACTCCGTCTTCTTCAAGATAGCCGGCTCTTGATTATCGACGATGACCCGGCTCTTTTGGAAGCACTCCCGGTTTCGCTTCAGCTTCGCTTGCCTTCACTGCAGATGGATCTGTGCGAGTCCCCCCAAGACGCCATTGCGCGGCTGACGACCACTTCCTACGGCGCGATCATTTGTGACTTCAAGATGCCTGCGGTGGATGGATTTTCAATCCTCCGAGAGGCACAACGACTCCAGCCCCTCACGCCCGTCTTGCTCATGACCGGCCACGGCGAAGCGACCTTTACCCCGAGAGCGATTGAGGCAGGAGCTTACGACTGCTTGCATAAGCCGTTTCAAGGAGAATTCGTGGCCTTGGCGGTAAAACGAGCCCTTGAAACCTATGCACTCCGACGGCACCGTGCCGAAATGCAAATGTTGCTGAAGGATTTGAGCACACAAATGACGGAATTGGAGAGCCTCACGCTCGTCGCGGCCCGTGAAATTGATGACACACCGCATGCGCTGGAAGGTGGGCGCCTCCAGAAAGTCAAAGGCCTGATGGAGCAGGGACTCTTGTTGACCCAGTCCCAGGTACACACCGTAAGGAAAATGACCCACAATATGTGATACTTAGTATGTAAGCACTGCTGTTGTATTGCACCTATCTTCATTCTCCCGGCTGATCTAAATCTGTTCACGCTGCTTGATCTTCGATCCTGCACGGGTAGACCCCTATGACTGCGGATTACAACGAGCAGTCGATTTTTTCCCATACTTGACGTATGCTTCTGGATTGGGCGTACTGCAAAAAAATCAATAGTAAGGGTCTGTGTCTCGTCGACCATTGCCTATCTCTTTTGTCGTCGGCATTTTTAGTGCTATCGCACTAGGAATGGCGTGGGGCTTAGTCTACGTCACTATGCCGTCGACCCCGACCCCTATGACGGCCGATGTGCCAAGCTCTCCTCCTCAATTTCCCTCAACTCCATTGAACAATGAGGCGCCGGCCACGATCCTTCCGCCTCCTGTAAAGGCCCCACTCTCGTCGGACTCATCCATGGACCTCTCGCTGCCGCTTGTCCCTGTACCGTCGGCTCCGTCTCCGGCTGATTCTGTTGCAGTGCCTTCGCTGCCGGTTTCGAAGGCGCCGACACCCGTGGTCAAGCCTCCCACACTCACCAACAAACCTCCGTCTGCTCCACGTCCCTCTGCAGTACCGACGGAAGAACGCCCGACACTCCAAAATGTCTCACCCGCCTGCATCGTAGAGCTCGAGAGATTATGCGAAGCTACTCAACCCGGCGAGGCGAGGCGCAAATGCTTTAGGGACAACGAAAGCAAGCTCTCGCTGATCTGCCAACGGCAGATGGACGATATGGCGGCACGCATTAAAGAAGACATGCAACACTTCAGGACCGCCTGCGCAGGCGATGTCAAACAACTTTGTCCGGATATACAGCCCGGCGGTGGAAATGTGTTGCAGTGTCTGGAGGAAAACTACAAAGAGGTATCGGAAAATTGCTATCAAGCGCTGAAGCACTTCCAAACAAAGAAGGCGGGCCGCTCCCTTTAATGGTTCAGATTAACCGTCCTGCTTCAACGAAAAATACATTTTGATCCCGGCCACTTCCACCCGATCGCCGTCCTTAAGAT
>JAICXS010000412.1 GCA_025934615.1 Nitrospiraceae bacterium | reverse complement strand
GTCCGCGAGACAACCGGATGGATGGATGTCGAATTGACCGGCGACACAGCCGAGATCGAACGAGCGGTCAACGGCATGCGCAAAAAAGGTGTGCTCGTCGATCCGATTGAACTCAACGTCGTGGAATGAGACGGTAATTGAGTAACTGAGCACTCAGTATTGGAAGCTCGGAATTACTCATTTACTGATTTGCTAAATTACTTCCCCATACGGACATGGAATTTACCGACACTCAAATTCAGCGTTACAGCCGGCATATCATTTTGTCTGAGGTCGGCGGTAAGGGACAGAAGAAACTCTCTCAGGCCAAGGTCTTGGTCATAGGGGCAGGTGGACTTGGCTCCCCTGCGGCCCTCTATTTAGCGGCGGCCGGTGTGGGAACGATTGGGCTGGTGGATGGCGATGTCGTCGATTTGTCGAATCTTCAACGGCAAATTCTCCATACGACAGCCACCATCGGTATGCCGAAAGTCGAATCGGGTCGGCAGACGCTTGCTGCGATGAACCCAGATATTACGATTAAGACGTATCAGCATCATGTGTCGGCCGACAACATCATGGGACTGCTGCCGGACTATGACATCGTTCTGGACGGCTCCGATAATTTCTCGACACGCTTCATGGTCAACGATGCCTGCTATTTTGCGAAGAAAACGCTGATCTCCGGTAGCATCTTCCGCTTCGAAGGGCAATTGACGACAATCAAACCGCACCAAGGCTATCCCTGCTACCGGTGCCTCTATCCTGAACCGCCACCCGCTGGGCTGGTTCCCAACTGCCAAGAAGCCGGCGTATTGGGTGTACTTGCAGGAACGATCGGTGTGCTCCAGGCCTCTGAGGCCATCAAAGAAATCCTCGGCATTGGTGAGACGCTGGCAGATCGTTTACTGATTTACGACGCGCTTGAGATGAAATTTAGAAAAGTCTCACGCCCCAAAGATCCCGACTGCCCATTGTGTGGCGTCAATCCTCGCATCACAAATTTGGGTGGCGACTATCACGTCACCTGCACCATCTGAGGTAGGATGCTGACAATGTCCGGCAACTGCGTACTCGGCGAAAAAGAATCCTCAACGTACCCATGGGCCAGAGCCGGTCTTGGCCGGCTCAGGGCTGGGCGGGTGAAATGTCGGTACGCCTCCGGGTCTTTCTCGCCGACGGCCTTGTTGACGAAACATTTTGAGCTTCCTACACATCCTATCTCTGGCCGATTATTCTGCTAACGTGTCTTTCCTCAAAATACCCCAGCATATTCTTAATGAACTGGTAGCTCACGCGCGGGAGCTGACCCCGTATGAATGCTGCGGATTGCTCGCCGGCAAAGACGGTACGGTGACCCATCACTATCGGATCAAGAATATCGTGGCACAAGAAGGCGCTGAGGAGCTGTCATCGTTCGATGAGGCCAAGGCCAGCCATCTGAAGCGACTGTCTCCACAAGAGCGCGCGGAAATCGCCTTCATTATGGATATGTATGATTTTTCGCTGGCCAAAAAGGATATTCGCGCGCACGGAACCGAGTTGCAAATCGTCTATCATTCCCATCCGCATAGTCCTGCACGGCCATCGGTCACGGATATAAAAATTGCGACCGAGTATGAGGAGATTTGGGGGAAGATCAATCTTGCCGAGCCACTCTATATCATTCTCTCATTACAAGATCCGTCAAAGCCGGACATCCGCGCGTATTCCATCAAGAAACAACAGGTCATACCCGCCCATTTCACCGCGATCTAGCCCGGATTATTCATGAATGCCGACGCGAAGCGGCCGAGACCGAAGTCAAGCGGGACTTCTCGCAAGTTGAGGGCGACGCAGGCGTACTTGCAGTCCGTCGGGGAGACCGAACGAGAAAAGGCCCGCTGGGCGAGAGTATCGGCCGCTGTCATAGGTGTTCAGGAATAGTCCAGGCTAACCGTTGCATTTCGTGTATCCTTCCCGCACAATTGGCCGGTGCGCTCGATCACATCATTTTTCATCCATCCACCCTGTGCATGGAGGATCCCGTGAGGATTGGACATGTCATACATCCAGGCTTGGTTGCGCTTTTCGCCCTACTTTTGTGCGCTGTGTCAGCCTCGGCAGAAGATAAAAGCTTCTACAGCCCCATTATCCACGTGGACAAGGAAAAAGGCTTTATCGTCGTGTCGAATAGCGGAAAAGTATTCCCGGTCGAAGTCCCAGACACTGCGAAACCACATCTCGAAAAATTGCCTGTATCCGGCATGATCGATATTGTGGTGGAAATGCGGGACGGCAATACGCCGCTTTTGAAAACGTGGAAAGTCGCCGGAGGGGATTCAAGCTGCAAGCAATTCGACGGGAAAACGTGCAGATAAGCGGCTGCTCAAAACGGTCATCCAGCAAGGCGGCAGGCGCCGAGAGCATCGAAGGCGTACCCTCTGGGGTACGTTGAGGATACTCTCAAACCGAGAACGCCGCTGGAGGCCGTTTTCAGCAGACCGCTACTCCGAGCTACCCAGCATGTCGTCTATTAACGGCCGATTGATGTCCGTGCAACCGAGACAAATCGTATCGAAGAGCGCTTCGTGGTCCGCGACAAAATTTCGCCCATCCACGAGCTTTTCGACAAAGACCTGCTCATGGCATGAATCACACAGCATCATGAGCCCACGACTTACGGATACCGTTTTACGACCAGTACTGCTTGGCATGACTCCTTGCTTGATTCAGTAATTAAGTAACTCAGTACTTGAGAAAGTCGTAACCGACTGCCCTATACGCTTCCTCGCTGCTGCGCAATCCTGAAGTCTTCCGCTTCCAGCTCGATGCCGCATCGGGGACATTCATACGGCTGATCGGGCGGCGGAACCCGCATATCGATGTCTTCTGTTCGTCCCTGGCAAACATGAAACCAATGCCCACCCGCATGTTCGTGATCCAAGGGATCGTATTCAAATCTTAACACCATGTTCGACTCACCCCGATTCTTGAGTATACCGAGCCATCAATCCAATCTTCAATCTGTCAACTACGGATTG
>JAICXS010000055.1 GCA_025934615.1 Nitrospiraceae bacterium | reverse complement strand
GTGCTCAAGGGGACGGAACCCTTGGTGTGGGAGCACACCGATGGGAAGAGCGGAGAGGATAAGCCTCATCAATCAACTGAGAAGCCATCCGGTTCGGCCCCGCTTCATGACGGCCATCCGGATTGCGATCTGTTCGAGCGGCTTCGCGCCCTCCGAGCCAGGATGGCGTCCGAAGAAGGCGTCGCTCCTTTTATGGTCTTCCATGATAAGACACTGAGGAACATTGCGAGTAGACGCCCTTCCTCGATCAGTTCTCTGGAAGAGGTCCCAGGTATCGGACCGGCAAAGTTAGAGCGCTATGGAAGGCAAGTGTTGCAGGTGGTGAATGAAGAGGGTGGGGGGGCCTAGGGCTCCTCTGTGCTCGGAGGGCGCGCACGATAGGAATGTGCATCGCCTGATGCGCAGTGGAGGATCACCTAGGTCCTCCACACTGACCACCTGCTTCTGAGGAGTAAAAATGGAGAGGAAGAGCAAATGGCTTACCGCTCCAGCGGTCCCGCTTTACAGAATTGTTCCTTCAGCCCATCGTAGGTCTGCACCACCGGAAATTGGGGAAATTGTTTCGCGACGTGCTCCGGCGGGCGGAAGAAGACACCGGCGTCGGCGGCTCCCAGCATGGAGGTATCGTTGTAGGCGTCGCCGGTGGCGAGCACGCGGAACTGCAAACTTTTGAGTGCCAGCACAGAGGCTCGCTTTTGATCGGGCTGGCGAAGATGGTAGTTAACGATACGACCAGCCGCGTCTATTTCTAGTCGGTTACAAAAAATCGCCGGATAGCCAAGTTGCCGCATTAACGGCAGGGCAAATTCCGAGAACGTGTCCGAGACGATGATGACCTGGCACCGTTCGCGTAACCAACCGAGAAATTCTGCTGCCCCGTCCAGTGGCCGCATTCCTGCGATGACCGACTGTATGTCGGGCAGGCCAAGCTTGTGCTGGTCCAAGATGCCGAGGCGACGCTTCATGAGTGCTGCGTAGTCGGGCACTTCACGGGTCGTCAGGCGCAGATCGGTGATCCCTGTCTTCTCGGCGACGTTGATCCAAATTTCTGGAATCAGCACGCCTTCCAAATCGAGGCATGCGAGAACCGGCTGTATCATGAATTCTCTCTCCATTGAATCAGGATGTTGAAGAACGCTTCCAGCTTTTGTTTCCATCGCTCAGAGGCTCAACGTGCCGCCGAAAGTACGCTTCGCGTCATCGCTCGGTGGGGCGGCGCTGGAAGCGCCTATTTGAATGTCCGGGTACATGCAATAGACGCGGCATGATAGCGTAAATTGATTTCATGAACAATCTCTGGTTCACGGATCGCTCAGTCCCGGGCGACGATTTTTCTGTTTCCTAACCAATGCGAATCCATTTGACTTGTGCGCGTGTAACCAGTATGTACTCGCGCAATGTCCATATATGGACAGAGGTGTACCTGCGGCGCTGCGGCGTCGCCCATCATCCATCATAAGGAGGTGAGTGCATGAACGATTTGGTGTGTGAACTTGATCATAACGCCTCAAAGATTACCTTGGGGGATCTGCTCGTCTTTATCGATTGGATGCATCGGGCGGATGCTGCATTGGAAAAGGGAGAGTCGCTGCCTCCCCGGCCGGACGTGGATTCGGAAAAGGTCAACGCGTGGGTTCTATTGATTCAGAAGGTCGAAGAGCGCCATCGCCGCATGGAAGAAAAACGAGTGGCGTTGGAAGCGAATCTCATGGCCCAAGAGGCGCAGCTTAGCCAATTGGTCGCCCAGCTTCATCAGAATGTCGCGTCATTGTATGACACCTTGGGGTTGGAGGACAAAGCGTGTCAGCTTAGGAAAAAAGCGGAAACGGTTCAATCCGCGTAGGTGTGAATCGGCGGAACGGGATCGGCCTTGGACGAGGTTGTCAGGCGCGCAATCAGTTTCCTATTCTCCGACTTTTCCGGGTGGGGGTCCGGCAGAGGTGGAGAGTGACCGGTTCGGAGCGCCGTGATAGCCAGATGACCGGCCGGCCAGGCGGCGCCCGGAATTATGTCCCAGGCGCCGCTCGGCCCACCTCGCGATTTGCGAATTCCTGTTCAAGCAGCCGCCATACTTTCTCCAGCATCTGTTCCAACAACTGTGTGCCTTTCCACACCCCTTGTCCCTCTGTAGCGTGTTTCTCCGCCCAGTCCAGCGCAAGAGGAAGCGGAATCAGAGTAGGGGGCGTGCGTGTCAATTCCGACCACAGCAGAGCCAGAACGGTGCCGACACGCACCGGCGCGGGGAGCGATCGAACAGGATTACTGATGAGATCCTCACAGAGGTCGGCTGGTGTGGTGACGAGCAGTTCCCGACAGGCAGCGGGCCGATCTTCGTAAATCGAGCAGGTCTCATTTTCCAAAAAAGGGCACGCCATCCTGAGTGCGTAGTAGGCTCGATTCAGAGGTTCCATGTCTTCATCGCTCAAGGGTGAGTCGGCCTCCGTTACGGCCGTCAAACGCGCCAGTAGACCGGCTTGCTCCAAGCGCACCTGGGCCTGATTCAACTTGTCGAGCAAGACATTCCGGCGCTCTTCTGGAAGCGTCTCCACCATCGCTTTGAGCGCGAACGCTTCAGGCGGGGACACGGGCACGAGCATCCGGCAGCAAGCCGCGCATCCCTTCCGACACGAAATAGGGCGGCCGGCTTCCTGTTCCTGAGTTTCTTCCAGCGCCGTCGCTTCTTCCCCCAGACGCCGGGTCAATGGCACGATGGCCATGATGGGCACAAGCATCGTGGGAGCTTCGACGAAGGTCGTCAGTTCGCCGGCTGGTGTGGTAAGTGAAATGTTGAACCGTTCAGAGCGTGGTGTATTCATGTGAGCCCAGGGCGAAGCCTTCATCTTAGTGGACGCTTGCGAGGGCGGTCAAGGACCCGGTTTCTCAGAACGGATGTCTGATCGCTTGCGAGCCCGCACGGCAATTGGGGATAATAATCAACGGTACAATGAGAAGGCGGCATGAGACTATCCGGCCATGTAATCGGTTTGCTGAAGGAGTATATGCATGATTTGGTCGAACAGGCCTCGCAGGAGGCGTATACGCAACAGTCGTTCGGCTTCACTCCTGCGCAGTATCGTCCCGATCAAGCTATTTCCGACTTGCTCGCCATCCTAGACGACCGCATTGAATCGGAGGGCGTGCAGGTCGGTCTCCCCGAGGGATTTCTCCATGCAATGTGGACGCTCTGCAATGAGGCGCAAGCCCATATCCTCGATCGGGTATGGATGGAGTCGAATGCCGTTGGGGCCCCGACCAAAGCGACCATCCGGCGACTGACCTATCAGGCCCTCATCGACTATCTCGATACAGCAGACGGCCGCGCTTCCGCGTAAGCGAGGTGACCTGAACGCGCTCTGGGCTCCTGATGGCGCGCGGGGTTGTGCGGATCGTTATAATTTCCCAATCGCTCGATATACCCACATTCCGACGTGCTCCGAAATGGCGTTCGTGCTGAGAACGAAGACATCGGCGCGGGGCAGTACATCAAATGGTTGGTCTCTCCAAAAATGGTCCGACCGATCGGTGAGGCTATATCCACACGGGGCGGCCGTGGCGGTGAGGCCCTGCTTGCGAAAATGCGCCATGGCCCGCGGCATGTGACTGGCCGACGTGACAAGGAGGATGGATACGTCGCCCAGCAAGCGTTTCGTTTCTACCGCACTCTCATAGGTGGTACGCGACCGGCTTTCGGTGACTACCACATCCGGAGCGAGGCCGAGCCGGACGGCAAACTGCTTCATCTGCACGGATTCTTCCGGCCCATAGCCGAAAATGGTTGTATTGCCCGCGGACATGACAAGACGATCGGCGATTCCTTGAGCAAAGAGATCCGCCCCGCATAATGTGCGAAGCAGCGAATGCTCGTTGAGGGCATGGCTCGGCCGAAGAGAGCCTTTCTCATACACGCCCCCGCCGAGGACAACGATCGCGCCGAAGTGCTGGCTCTTGCCGGCGTCGAATGCCGGATATTGTTCTTCCAGCGGACCAACCAACTGCGTCGCGATAAGCGGACTGCCAAGCAAGTATGCGAGTGCGAATGTGGTCAGCACGACTAGGCGAATCCGTCCCAGACGTCTGGCCGGCTGCGGCCAGAAGACCAACAGGAGTAAGAGACCTAAGAGCAGAAGGAGCCACGTGTACGGGTAGACGAGATATTTGGCGAGCTTGTAGACGCCGAACCAGAAGGGAGACAGTTCCATTCCATGCCTTTCTACTGAGAGTTGTGCAGGCCCATAGCTTTACGTAGCATAGCGCTTTGCGCCATACTGAGACGTCAATCGCGGTGGGAGGATACACGTGGGTCGCGGAGGACACAAGAGGACCAAGCGCGGGACGGCAAAGGCGAACTATTGGTTGATGAAATCGGAGCCGAGTGCGTTTTCAATTCAAGATTTACAGAGGGCGCCGCGGCAAACCACTTGTTGGGACGGCGTGCGGAACTATCAGGCCAGAAATTTCATGCGCGCGATGGCAGTCGGCGATCAGATCTTTTTTTATCATAGTAATGCGGAACCGCCTGCCATCGTCGGAATTGCGGAGGTCGTCCGGGAAGCGTATCCGGATCGCACCGCATTCGACCCTCGTGACAGTCATTACGATTCCAAGAGCACTCCTGAGAAACCGCTGTGGGATATGGTAGATATCAGGCTGGTCCGTATCTTTGATATTCCCATCACCCTGACCCAATTGCGTCAGGACGCCCATGTAAAACACATGGAACTGCTGCGCAAGGGATCACGCCTTTCTGTCCAGCCGGTACGACCCGAAGAGTGGCGGCATATCCTCACGGTTGCGGCTAAAAAACCACATTGATTTTTTCGCGTACAGGTGTAAGATTGAAGCCTACGCCTTCAGGTCTAGGTAATGGTCATCGATCTACACCAGCGAAGACGAGCGTCATATCGATGGGCCGTTCTCTCAGTCTTGTCCTTGACCCTGGTCGGGTGTCTTCGCCCACCTGCCCCGTATTACGAACCACACGAGCTGAAGAATTTACGAGTGGTCTGGCTCGACCAAGCCAGTTTACATGCACAGTATGAGCAGATGTCGGGTAAGCCGGCACTGGCTCTCTACGGGACCGACTCCTCCGCGAGCGTGCAGAGCGTCAAAGGGTTCTTCGATTTTAGGACAAACACGATCTATTGCTCAAAAATGGACTTTACCGCCTGCGGTCATGAACTTCATCATGCCATTATCGGCCACTTCCATCCCGAGAAGTGGTGACGCGTGGGGGTAAAGTGATAATGGGTAGAACGGTAATCACCCTACTGGACTCCCTATAGACCTCCTGTATTTACCTCATTCCCCCTCTATCCATACCCTTATGCCTCGCTCACCGCCCAATCTCTTTCAATGGTTCCTCGGTTACTGTCAATGGCCCGCGAGGGTTATGATCGAAAGTGTTGGACTCGGTTAATTGTTCGGTGGAAGGCGTTGTGCGGGTATCCGGTGTCATCACCAGACCCCAATGGCAATTATCCCGGCACGTATTGTTCAGCAACATCGCTTCGGCATGGTAAAAGAGAAGCACGCCGCTGAGCATATTGTCGTGGCAGAGGTTGCGGACAAGATCCGCTCGGGTACCGGGGTCGCGTGCGGCGATCCCGAAGTGATGGTTGGCATAACACATATTCTGAGCCAGGTACGGCTGCGCGCCGGCGAAAGCAAAAATACCCGACTCTCGATTCGCGCATACCTCGTTCTCGACCAAAGATGGACGACACTGTGTGCCATAGATGACGATCCCGGATAGGATTCCCTCACTGGCTCGGCACTGATTGATGGTGCAGGCTGAGTCCAGAATATTTATCGCGGAATGTTGATCGCTTCCCACGTAACGAAAGGTCATGCCGCTGATACGCCCTCCTGTGACCCGCTGAAGATAGAGCGGCCCGCCGCGTCGACTGAAGATCTCGACTTGATCGCGTCCGGCCCCAATCAACAGCACGGACCGCTCGGTCAAAAAGATCTTGTCTTCATACCGACCTGGCCGCACAAAGACTTGATCGTTCGGTCCGGCATCCTTTAGTGCCAGACTAGGGCGGGGATAGGCCGATGGGTCTGCTCCGTCAACGATCAACGTCCTCCCGCCGGCGGGATTTGGCGGCGGGTCGAGCAAGGGCGACGGCTCAGCATGAGACGAAGGCACGGTTTTTCTTGGAATATCCTGGGGTGTCGCCATAGAGCACGAGAGGGCAAGTGAAGCGCATTATTTGTCGTTCACAAAATGGATGTCAAGGGAACGGACTGATGAAGAGGCTCGAAGGTCCGGTTCTGGGTTGGAGAGGAGGAAGAATGAATTGAACGTTCGTGAAACGAAAGACCGTCTCTTCGTCTCTAATTCTCGAATTCAGAACGTCGAACGGTCTTACGGCCTAGCGGATGATCCGTGAGTGCCAAGTACGCTTCGCTAATAGACGCGACGGGAGAAATTTGCATGAGAAATGGCGTCCGCCAATCCGAATCGGTCATGTCTATTTCTTCCGGAACGACCACTCGGCGCAGATGGGCTTCGTTTGCCGCCGCAACTTTCAACGGAACCGATCCCACAGGAGAAATATGACCGTCCGGAGTCACCGCACCGGTAATGACACGATCGGAGGGAATCGAGTCTCCATTGGCCATAGCCAGCACGCTGACACTGATCATGGCAGAGAGGCTGTCGCCATAGATGGTGATGCCGGCATAGGGCACCGCCAACACCACGGTCCATGAGTCGGATTGCATCTCCGCTGCGCGCGCGGCTCGATAAATGGCTTGCTGCACAGCCGTTTGGGCCATTCTGGAAAACCGTCCAGGCTCACTTCGAAAGAGAACGGCCAAGCCATTGTGATCGTCTCGTTCTTGGAAGGAGAGAATCACATTGGCAACTGTGCCGATCGGTTTCTTCTCCATGGTGACGCCGAGAATCGGAATAATTTGTTCTCGTAATTCTGTGAGCGCCTGCGCCTCGGTGAAAGGAAGAAAAGACAACAGACCGCTGATGACCATGCTCGTGATCCAATAGTACAGGCGCATCGATTGTCCCTTCTTGATACCGCCTCAGTTTCTCTTTCGGATTATTGTCGTCAAACTTGACCTGTTTGATGTTCCTAGAACAGTAAGCAAGCATCGGGCCCGTTATGTCGAAAGTCCCCGTACCCGCTCTGCCGCTTTTTCAGCCACATCCATCGCTTGATCAACCTGCGCCGGTGAGTTCGGCGCATATTGTCACGGAGCTATAAGCTCTTATATGGAGAACCACCCAGCGCTGTGCAGGGATGGAGACGACTTGAATGTATTGTCCTGCAAAGGACAGCTCTTCTGATTGAGCGGTATGCAGCGACAGACAAAGAGGAAAATATGTGTCGGTCAACATGAAGGGCCACGTCGCAAAACCTGACGCTTGACCATTTGCCTCGGAATCTTTTATTACTCCTGGCAGGAAGAGAGGATACGTATGAAGCATATGCGGTTACGAACGAGTCCGATGCCCATTCTTCTCTCGTGCCTCTTGACGATGGGAATCTTCGTTCTTGATCTGTACGCGCCGGCCCCTCTCGCCACCGGCATGCTGTACGTTGCGCCGGTCACGCTCATTGCGATGTGGTCCCCCCCAAACCATTATTCGCTCGTGGTGACGATCGCGATCGCCTGCACAATGTTAACGGTAGCGAGGCTGACTTATTTCTCACCAGGCTCGATCGCCTGGGTCACAGCAACGAATCATGGGTTGGCCGTATGCGCCCTCTGGGCCGTTGTCCTGCTTTCCCTTCTGCGAAAACGTATGGAGCAGCGAGCGCAATGGATCGATGTTTTGCCTCGGCTCTAGGGTCCCCCACGACTGCTCGGTAATGCGCTGAGATGGCCGCGTCATTTTGAGCCCCGCAAATATACGGCTGTAGCTTGCGCCCGACGGCTGACATGGAGCTTATCGTAGACATTCGCCAGGTAATTCTTGACCGTCTTATCGCTGAGTCCCATGGCGGCGGCAATTTCCTTATTGGTCTTTCCTTCCGCCAGCAACTTCAGCACGCGTTCTTCCTGAGGGGAAAGGGAGTAGCCCTTTGTTTTAGGATCTCCGCTGTAGCGAGCCCTGAGAATTGACAGCGCCTGAGTCGTCACCTTCGGATCGAGCAAGGATTGGCCGGTGCCAAGGGTTCGAAGGGCCTCAATGAGGACGGACGTATTCGCATCTTTCAGCAGGTAACCCTGTGCGCCGGAGACAACCGCCGAAAGAATCGTTTCATCATCGGCGTAACTGGTGAGAAACAGCACACGCGTGTCCGGGCATTCAGCGCGAATGTCGCGACAGATTTCGACCCCGCTCCGATCCGGCAATCGGATGTCCAGGAGGACGATATCCGGTTTCAGGCGAATCGCTTCCTGCAGCGCCTCCGCCCCCGTGCCGCATTCCCCTATTACTTGCATGCCGGATACCAGACTCAGCACTGTCCGAAGCCCGATTCGCACGATTTCGTGATCGTCGACAATGAGCAAGGACAGGGTTTTTAGTTTCTCAGTCATCATAGAAGCCTCACTCCATAAGTTAAGCGGAATCAGCTGTACTTCCCGGAAGTGTTTTTATAAACTTCGTGCTCCTTCCCACTAGTGATTTGAACGGACAGCTGCCTATTCCACGGTGTTTGGCAAGCCTCGCATGCCGTTGCCAAACTTCAGCATGAGCCGAGTTCCCTGTCCGGGAATCGACGAGATGCATAAGCGTCCACCGATTTGATTCGCTCGTGCGGTCAAATTTTTGAGACCATGCCGGCGTCGAACGGGGTCCCCATAGTTAAATCCC
>JAICXS010000260.1 GCA_025934615.1 Nitrospiraceae bacterium | reverse complement strand
TTTCCTTTTCTGTTCGCCTAACCTACGATGATCGTGATGGCGGAGAAGAAGACCAGGAAACCGCGCGTCACGGGAACGGGACGGCGAAGACGAAAGCCTGCCGGTTCAGCCGTTGCCTTGGCTGCTACGGAGCTACAAGCTGCTGCCCCACCGGGCGACGTCGCCGAGCTGCACCGCCATATCGAGTCCGATGGTGGAACGGTCCTGACCGTCTATCGTGAGCCGTATGGCGGACGATGGATCATGCTGGCGGCCCTGCCGATTGAGCGGGTGGCCGCTACGCCGTTTCAACGCAATCTGTCCGAGACGCACGTCCGCAAGCTGGAATCGGTGATCAGCAAGATCGGACGGTTTCTCGATCCCATTATCGTCGTACGCGCGAAAACACCCGTGGAAAAGACCATCACGTACTGGACACCGAACGGACATCACCGGCTGTCCGCCATGAAGACGTTGGGCGCGAAAAGCATCACCGCGATCGTCGTGCCCGAGCCGTCCGTGGCCTATCAGATTCTCGCGCTCAATACCGAAAAGGCGCACAATCTTCGGGAAAAGTCCCTGGAAGTGATTCGGATGTACCGCGAATTTGCACACATCGGGGACCTCGGCGAAGATGCATGTGTGCTGGAATTCGAAGAGCCGGCCTTTATCACGCTTGGGCTTTGCTATGAGGCGAGGCCGCGCTTCAGCGGCGGGGCATATCATCCCGTGCTGAAACGCGTCGATACTTTTTTGACCTGCTCGTGCCGGGAGGCGTTGGAAACCCGACAGGAACGAGCGAGGCATCTGCTGGAATTGGACGACCTCATCGTCGAGAAGGTCGAGGCGCTGAAAGCCCGTGGATTGACCAGTCCGTATCTGAAGAGTTTTGTCGTCGCCCGCGTGAATCCCGTTCGGTTTCGTCCAAAGGAGGCTCCTCCACTCTCCTTCGATGAGGCGATTGATCGTATGAAAAGCGCAGCGGAAAAGTTCAAGCCCGATAAAATCAAAACCGAGGATCTCGCGAAATCCGGTGGCGCGCCGGACGAGGCAGAATAATGTTTGTGAGTCCTTTGCCGCAGAGTGGGCTCCAACCGCATGACGGCGGTCATCCTGCTCGATCTGTCTCCTTCCCCATCCAGTGGGTTGTCCGCTTTTCGGTGCTCCCATTGTTCAGAGCCACGAAGCTTGAAGTGATTGCCATTCAGGATTAGACTCTGATCTTTTTTAGGTAAAAGGAGAATGTATGGGACTCGCAGATAATGCCTGCATACCATGTCGGGGTGGAGTACCACCCGTCGAGCCGGCCCGCGCTCAGGAATTACTTACCCAACTTGGACGAGGCTGGCAGATCAATAAAGATGGTCATCTGGAACGGCTGTATACCTTCGCGGATTTTGCAGGAGCGCTGGAGTTCGTGAATAGGGTCGGCGCCGTGGCAGAAGCGGAGCAACATCACCCCGATCTGTATTTGGCGTGGGGCAAATGCAAGGTCGAGATTTGGACTCACAAGATCAACGGCCTGACCGAGAGCGATTTTTATTTGGCGGCCAAAGCGGATCGCGCGTTCGGCTCTATGCGGCCCGCCTAGTGATCTTCAACAAGCAGTGCATGATGATTCCATCACTATTCACCGCGGAGGATACGATGGGACAGATAGGACGAACGGTGTTGTTGCTTCTGTTGTGCACCAGCCTCAGTGGAATAGCCATGGCGGCTGACAAAGGGACGAAGAAAGGCCACGGCAAAGATGTCAAGGCCATGTCCCAGGAGCAGCAGATCAAGATCGCCGAAAGCGCTGCTCCGGCGCGCATTTCCAAAGACGCCACCATCATGGTGTATGGGCAGGACGGCAAGTTTACTGAAGCAAGAAAAGGAAGCAACGGCTTCACCTGCATCCCCACCGTCAATTTTCGAGCAAAGGCCGACCCAATGTGTTTTGACGCTGCCGTCGGACAATGGGTTGATGCCATGGTCAATAAAAAGGAGAAGCCGGAGAACACCGTCCCCGGCATTTCCTACATGGCCCAGGGCGGCTATCACTGGGAAAAGGGCGGAAAAATTTTGATGGAGGAAGAGCCCGGCGCGAAACTCGTCAAAGAGCCACCGCACTGGATGATCATGTGGCCGTTTAGTGCGGCGGATACGAAGCTGCCGTCCCTTCCCAATCCGTCAGGCGCGTACGTGATGTTCGACGGGAATCCCTATGCTCATGTGATGATCTACCAAGATCCCACCAAAATGAAGTAGAGGGTAACGGAGTTAAGGGGAGGGAGAGAGATATTGGGATAACGGCATGACAATTCTCTTCCGCTAGCTCATATTCCACACCTCTTTACCCCTGGTACCTATGCGAGTTCTCGTGCTAGGAGCAGCCGGTTTTCTCGGATCGAATCTGGTTCGAGCCTTGTTGGACCAGGGTGACGAGGTGCGGGCGCTCCTTCGTCCCGGCAATCAGGGTTCTACGTTGAAGGGGCTGCCCCTGGAACGGGTCTCTGGCGATCTGAGGGACGCGCATTCATTAGTTCGCGCATGCGACGGCATCCGGATCGTTTATCACACCGCCGGGTATTACCCTACGGCGACCATTCCGGTCGAGACGGCTGTTCATCATGCCCTCACTGAGACACGCAATGTATTGAACGCCGCGAAACAGACCGGCGTTCAGCGCGTGATCTTTACGAGTACGTTGACGACCATCGGATTCCCGAAGGAATCAGGAACGCTCGCGACGGAAGCCTGTCCCTTTGCGACACGATTCTCAACAAATCCTTATTTGATGTCCAAGGCGGCGATGGAGAACGCCATGCTAGAGGCGGCCAAGAACGGCATGCCCATCGTCGTCGTCAATCCCACCGCCTGTTATGGTCCCTATGATAGCAAGCCGACCAGCGGCGCGCAGATCGTGATGATTGCCAAACGCTTGATGCCGGCCTATGTGCAGGCCCCGGTGAATGCCATTGATGTGCGCGACGTGGCGGACGGAATGATCCGAGCCGCGACACGTGGCCGCATCGGCGAGCGATATATTTTGGGCCATTGGAATACGACCCAGAAGGAACTTGGTGAAACGATGGCGCGAGTAGTCGGTGTGGCGGCACCGAAGATTCCAGTGCCATTCGAGCTTGCGCGCTACGGATCAAAACTCGGTGACTGGATGTTTCGTACCGTGCTTCGGCGCCCGGCGCCTGTTCCCGGCTTTTTCATGGAAGTGCTGCGGCATATGCAACACTATGATTGCTCAAAAGCCATACGTGAGTTGGATTATTCGCGCCATCCGGTTGAGAATGCCATCCGCGATGCGGTCACATGGTTCCGCAGTAATGGATATGTAGACGCTGGCGCAGGATGAATCGGCTTTGTTATAACCGCATGGGGTGATGGCGACGAACCGTACCTTTCAACTCGCTCGTAAATCCTCACGGTCCTCATGAACGTGCGTTATCACCTTTGGCTGAAACCGTCGCGCGGGGCGTCCGGTCAATTCGGTGATGTCATTCAACAGTTGGCACTAGAGCTCGATGCACCCATCTTTGAGCCGCATATCACCCTCTTAGGTCATTTGAACGGATCCGAACCCGAGCATGTAGCTAAGTCAAAAGAACTGGCTCGGCATCTGCGGCCGTTTCCGATCATTGTGAGCGGACCCGGCTTTGGCGAGGACTATTTTCACTGTGTATTCCTCGTCGTGCATATGACGCTGCCATTGTTTGACGCACACGCACTGGCTCGTCGGATCTTTCGTCAAGAGGGCGACGGACGTTTTCTGCCACACCTTAGTCTGTTGTACGGACAATACTCTGAGAATCGGAAGAAAGACATTATCGCTAAACTACCGGCTTCTCTTTCTCTTCCGTTCGAAGCGACTCATCTGTCGTTAATCAGGTCCCATAGCGAGGATCCGAAAGACTGGGAGGAAATGTGGACAGATATGATGGGGAACGATCGGAGCAACGAGAGGAGTAGCCTGGGCTAGGCTGTCACCGCTCCGCCACATGAACTGCCCGCGCCTGCCGTGCAGCCATAACAGTGATTGCCGGTAACGATCATGCGGTTCCGCAAGCCGGCGAGTGCGGCCGGCGTCACCTCGCGGATGTGGCGGATGGCCTTGTCGGCAAGCGGAAGATCGAGCATTTGATTGAAGTCGCAATCGTACAGCGTACCGTCCCAGCCGATTGAGAGGGTGTACCGGCACATGACGCCGGCAGCCGCTGTCGGATTGAACGCGTTGGCCAGGCGCTCCATATAAGCCTCATAATTTCCGCGCTCGAGCAGAAATTCTAAGAATCGGCTGATCGGCATGTTTGTGATCGTATAGAGATGATTGAACCGGATGCCATGGTGACGCAGCAGCT
>JAICXS010000016.1 GCA_025934615.1 Nitrospiraceae bacterium | reverse complement strand
TTTCCCGCGGAGCGTCGTGATGTTTGGGATGGCAAGCAAGGCCCTAGCCGGGGAGGCTTCGAGCCACGTGAGTTTGCGCTTCGGCGAAGCCGGCGGGTTCTTAATCTTCTGGATTTGGGTCGCAATAAACGGATGGATCCGCTTGACTTCTGCGGCGGCCATCGCCAGTTGGCGAATCACATTGAGATGTTGAGCCACCGTGGCGGCTGCAGCTTTGCGCGCGATCAAGGCATTGCGGTAGCTGAGCACGGCCTCTTTACTCAGTTGCGTTCGGCGGTGGGTGTGCAGCCATGTCAAGAATTGCTTCAGCACCGTGGCGTACGCCCGGCGAGTCTGAGGGGACGCGCCTTGTGCCACGACTTGGCGGCGTAGGGGCTCCCAGTTCACGGCTCTGGTGGTCATGGGTGATCCATGGGGCGCATCGGTACTTATGATATTGGGCTATATCATAAGTAATAAAGAATAACACTACGGCTAGCGGGGATCAGTGATTGACTCACCCGTCTAGTTGACACGTACTATAACGGCTTCCACACTGAATCTGGGCAGAACAAATGAAAAGCCTTGTCCTTGGAATCATTCTTCTGACGCTATGGTGTCCAGTCACTTGCCTCGCGTATACAGGCAACGACTGGGGAAAATGGGATGACACCACGAAGACAGTTTATGTCGCTGGTGTACTAGACGGATTTAAATTTAGTGTCATTAATTTAGACATACCAACAGGCGTAGATGTGGTTCACGACGCCCAAAAGGAGATTATAGAATGCACTAAAGAGATGACCTTTCGGCAAATGAACGCCATTGTAAACACATACATGGAGAACAATCCTGAAGAATGGCACAGACCAATGTCCGTTTTAGTCTATCGTGCATTCATACCTACTTGTCTGAGATAGAACTTCCTGCCGTCACACGGAAGTTATCTTTAGCTTGCAAGGCAAGCGACTTTTCCAATGATTAAGTACTTAACTGCGAGAAGCACTCCGCAAAATCCGTATCGTCTCCTCGGAAAAATATCGGCGCCGTCGTGGCGACAGCGGCTTGAAGAATCGCTGCGCGATAGATAGATGCGGAACGGATAAAAAAGGGTGGAATCCGCTGTCCTATATAGGACACGTGCTTGTAACTTATTGTAAATCGATGTAGGCCATTGGACAGCCAGCTTCTGCAACTCATTGATTCTCTTCATCATCGTCTGCCCTCTCAAGGCTCAAACACGGGTTCGAATCCCGTTGGGACCACCACGTTTGGCGCGATCCCGCCCACTACCAGACTATCCTGCTGGACAGCGCTGCATTCTACGCCGTAACACTGTTAGAGGAGAGAAGGAGTGTGCGAGCTTACATTTCTCCGCGGTCAGCGACATGGTTCAAACTTCCATGCCGCACATCTAGCGTCTGATGGACTTAACTCTCTCGTCACGGTTTCCAACGCGGCGAGTAGTCGGTGCAGTTATATGCCTGACTCGTGTTTTCGCGGCTGGCGGTGGCGAAACAAGACGAGCCACCGCCATGTTATGAGAATTAAGCTGTAGCCCATTCTGCCTATTTAACGAACGAACGCATGCATTTGTGACTTGGTTCCCAAGTCATGGCGTTCGTTTGACTTTGTAGCCTCTTCCCGACGCGAGCGTGCGTTGAGCTTGTCGTGGTCGGTAAAGAGGTCATACGCCGCAGTTGCCCATTGATTCATCGTATCGCTTGTTCGCTTTCCATATTCGTTGAGTTGCCTTCGAGTCTCTCGCCCGGCCTGCGGGGCAAAGAGTAATGCCGCGATGGCGCCCGCGGCTGCGCCGGCTACAAAGAGAGTGATTGATGCTGAAAGCTTCGATCCCTCGTCCGTATGAGTGATTTCATTTGCCATGATGCTTTCCTCCTTACGGTTGTTGTAATGAACGGTCCTGTCCTGGTCTATGGATCAATCTCAACTGGAACAAGGAGAATCAGACCCGCGTCCTACTAAGGATGCCGATTGTCTTGAAGCGCCGATAAAGCGGGGCTCACAGGGACATCTTGTGCCCCGTGCCCCATCACCAAAATGTCCATATCGGTCAGCGCTTGTTTGGCATATTCGGCATACAGGCGGTCACCTCCTTTCGCATACGACAGAATCACTCGTTGATACAGCGCTCTGGCAGCCCCATACTGTTGCCGGCTGGAGAAGTATTGCGCGAGAGCTACCCAATTGATTGCCGATTGTTCTCGAACGGCATCTAAGAGGCGCGTCTGTCGTTCCAGATCGGCCGGCTTGAGTGTGTCGCTGCCCGGTAGCCGCCCGCTTTTTAACTGCAACCCAATCAGCTCAATGGCATGGTTTTCATGCATCGCCGCATCAACTTGCTCACGATGCAAAAAACTTTGAAATTTCAAGGCATGGATTTGCAGAGATTCGCTTTGAGAACGATAGATATCGTTTGAACAGCCCGGTAATCCGAATACGAGTATCAGTGCGGCCATAGTGAAACGGGATGGAATAATCATGACGCACCTCCTTCTTAATTCCATTGATTCCATGTACCCTAACAAGACTAGGTAGAAAATAGGAATAATGCGCAAGCCGGCGTCAGGAAAAAAGTCGGGATTCAAGAGAGGGAGGATTCATGCATGGGAATGGTGCGGGGGCCAGCGGCTTCCGATGTGCCGACTCATTAGGACAACAGGCCGTATAATGGATCTGTTGTATGCTAAAGCCGCCTTGTGGCTGAAGAAGATTTTGAGGAAAGAACAGTCACTTTTGCGACACAAATGTTCCTGGGCGGCATTTTCAAATAGTAGGCAAACCGTCTATTAGCTCAATCCCGGTTCGGCTTGCCCAGCGCGGCCTAAAGATTTCGCTCGCCTCTCCCGATAAGGTTCTCGTATACAGCCGACCCTATTCTGACCGCAACAGACGCTTTTATGGCCGCAGTGCGGCTGCTGCACACACAAGGAGGCAGACCATGGCATCAGGCAGAGTATTAGTTGTTGATGATGAACAGAATCTCCGCAAGGCCGTGCATCGGACGCTGACCAAAGCCGGCTACGATGTGATCGAAGCGGAGGACGGGGAAAAAGGCATTGCTGCCGTTCAATCCGGAGATAACCCCCTTCGGCTGGATGTCATTATTTGCGACGTCCATATGCCAAAAGTGGGCGGCAAGGAAGTCGTTGCCTATCTTAAATCGCAATTTCCTTCGGTTCCGATCATTGTGCTGACCGGTGATCCCCAGTACAAGGACGCCTCGGATTTTCTGACCAACGGTGTATCGGCGTATCTCGCAAAACCGTTTGAGCCGGCGGCCTTGGTAAAAACAGTTGCGAAATGCGTTGAAAAACACGTGTTTCACCACTGATCGATTCTGATCGGCACTCACAGCAGTCCACCGGCTCAGCCTCGATAAGGCACAGTGGCCAGCAACACAGGGCGTGATGAACGTGCATACGATTGGCTTGCCTCCTGAAGATCTCTATCCGGAACTCGTCACGTTCACCCATCTGAACCCCAGTCCCGTTCTGGTTCTCGACGCATCGGGTCATGTTCGCTATCTCAATCTGGCTGCTCGTGAATTGCAAAAAGAGTTTGCTCTCGCTGACACAGACATTCTGAAAATGCTCCCGACCAATATTCTGGAGATTATGCGGCAATGTCTTGAGTCCGGCACGCAGGCGCGGCGATTAGAGAGTCAGATCCAGAATCGATGGTTCGGGTGGAGTGCGTATGGCGTGCCGGGGGGACAGACGGTCTACTTCCATGGCGCCGATATCACGGGATACAAAAAAGCCGAAAAAGAGCAGAACGAGCTCCGGCTTAAACTCGTGCAGAACGACAAAATGGCCTCAATCGGGCAATTAGCCGCTGGCATTGCCCATGAGATTAACAATCCATTGAGCTTTGTTGTTCTGAACCTCAATCATATCTCCAATTACGGCCGGGGACTTTTGAGCATCGTGGAACAGTATGACAAGGTTGCCACATTGATCAAAGCGGGCAGCATGTCGACAGAGGTGGAGGCAGCGCTCGCCGGCGTTTACGATACCAAGGCGCAGGAGGAATTTGAGGAAATTCTTGACGAACTTCCGTCTCTGTTACAAGAGTCCCAAGATGGCGCGGAGCGAATCAGAGCCATTGTCTTGAATCTCAAAGAATTTTCCCATACCGGTGAGGGAACGCAGAAAGATGCGGATATCAATCGATGCCTGCAATCCACGCTAAAAATCGTCTCCTATGAATTGAAGTATAAAGCGAAGGTGATTGAACAGTACGGAGACATTCCGGAAATCCTGTGTTACCCGCAGGAATTAAATCAGGTATTTATGAATCTGCTCGTCAATGCGAGCCATGCCATTAAACAGAATGGGGAGATTCGGATCGTGACGGCACGACGAGACGAGCAAGTCGTCATCGAGATCAGCGATACAGGGTGCGGGATTCCACCCGAAAATCTCTCCCGGATATTCGAAACATTTTTCACCACCAAGGAAGTCGGAAAAGGCACGGGCCTCGGACTCAGCATCAGTTCTGAAATTGTGAAGAAACATCACGGACGTATCGAAGTCGAATCCAAGGTAGGAATTGGGACCACGTTCCGGATTTGGCTGCCGATAGCGCACGGCGGTCCACGAGCCACGGAGAATCAACATGCCGGCGGCCATAGAAAGCTATAAGAAACTCATTCAAGCGGGGGATTTGCCGCCGCTCAGTCAAGTCGGTCTGGAAATCTCTCGGCTCGGCGAACGCGACGAATTGTCAGCTTCAGACCTAGCGCGGCTGATTTCCAAAGACCCTGCCTTGGCCGCAAAAGTCCTCAGGATCGCCAATTCACCGTTTTACGGCTTGCGTACCCAGGTAAAGACCCTTGACCATGCCATCGTGGTGCTGGGCCAGATCAGCATTGTATCGATCTGTGCGGCCTTTACCATGTTGGGCGCCTTAAAGACGCCACAGGCGATCGCCCATGCGCGGTACGAGTCGCATGCACTGCGTAGCCATTCGGTCCTCACCGCAATTCTGGCGCGGTGGTTGGCCCAACGATTTGCCTCACCGCATGTGCCGGTGGCCGATTCTTTTTTGGGTGGCTTGCTCCACGATATTGGAGAATTAGGGATCGCGGTCTATTACGGCAAGCATCTTGGCGCTATCCATCAGTATGAGCAGGAGCATCCTGGCGTGCCCTGCTATCAGGCGGAATATGCCGTCTTAGGATTCGATCATCAGGAATTGGGCGCCGAAGTCCTCAACTACTGGCATTTGCCGCACCTGTACATCGAAATGGTACGACATCACCATGATGCCGCGTATGCCGTCGATGCAGGAGAAGGCATGATGGTCGCACTTCTTCAAGCAGCGGACCGACTCGCCGTCGTACTTAAGGAAGGCGTAGGCCATCTCGGGACATCCCTTCAGGATCAGCAAGGAAGTTTTCAAGAACCGGTACAATCGGCCATTTCTACGATACAAGGCGTGCCGCCAGGCATTGTAGAGAAGCTCGAGAAGGACATCGGGCGAATTCTTGAAGAGGCCAAAGCCATGGCCGAACAGAGTGGGACATGATGGCGCCGGAACAGAAGAATCAGCCGTACATCCTCTGTGTCGACGACGAGCCGGGTATCGCCCGGGCAATCCGGAGAATTTTAAAAACGGAGCCGGTCAATGTCTTGATCGCGGCGAGTGGACCGGAGGGCTTAGATATTCTTCGCAAGCAGACCGTCTCGCTCATCTTGACCGATTATCGCATGCCGGAGATGAATGGAATCGAGTTTTTAGAGCAGGCCGCACCGCTGTGTCCCGACGCGTTTCGAATGATTCTCACCGGCTATGCTGAAGCTCACGTCCTCGTGGAAGCGGTCAATCGTGGACAGATTTATAAGATTCTGTATAAGCCCTTTCAGGAGGAAGACATCAAGTTGACCGTTCGATCCGGTCTCGAGCACCATGCCAGAAATTGTGAAAACCGAGTGTTGCTGGAGGAACTTGCGCAGCGAAACAAGCAATTAGCGATCCTCAATCAAAAGCTGAAGACCGGCTTGGAGGGAACGAAGGCCGATCTGACCATTTCCTCGACTGCTCTTGGGATGGCGCAACAGTTGCTCAACGAGATTCCCGCAGCGGTAATCGGGATGGAACCGTCCGGACAAATCGTGTTTGCGAACAGGCTGGCGAATATTTGGTTTGCGCCGCAAACGCCGCTCCGGATCTCTTCCCTTGTCGGTACGTGGACCTCCGATGTGTTGCCGGAACCCATTCAAGAGCATCTGAAGGAAATGATTGCCGCCCCGAGGCGGAAGACTAAGATGATGCGGCTGCAGATCAACCCAAGCCTCTCGCTGCAGGTCACCTTTCGAACCGTATCCAATGGTGTGGGGAATGAGGTGCCGCGTACGACCATTTTCTTATTCGCGATTGATGCCGAGACAATGGCGACAGTGGGCTAGGGTGCGGAATCACTCGGTTTCCCTTTCCCTCTTATGAGAAGCCACCGCAGGTTGCGAAGCTTCCGTTTTGGCGAATAGAACTTCTCGATCGGTATCCCTTCTCGCACGCTCAACTGCAGGTCAGTCGCTACGTCGCCTTGAGTTGCGGACTGGATCGATTCACCGGCCCACACAAGACTCTCTCTAGGCCTTAGCCAAGGCATAGCGTGATCATGACCGTCGCTGAATTGACGGCCGAAGGCTCGTTATGCAATAAGGGAGGAAAGGCAGTCGAGAACAAAGTGCTGGCAATGATGTGCTGAGGGGATAGTCGAATGCAGGAACGAGAATTTCATGACGGCGCGCAAGATGGATTGGAAGCGCTGGAGCCGTTCGATCCGGACACAGTGAAATCGTTTTCAGATCTTCTGGTCGCGATGAAAAAGACCGCCTTTGGGGGCCGTCGATTAGGGGAGGCGTTTGAAGTTCTGGCGGCGATGATTGAAGATCCTGACTGTTTTGTCGTGTTGACATTGTCCGGCGCCATGACGATTGCGAAGATGGGAAAAATCATCAGCACCATGGTCGATCGCGGAATGGTTCACGCCATTGTCTCCACAGGAGCGCTGATCGCGCATGGCCTGAGCGAATCCGTCGGAAAGACGCATTATCGATACGATCCCGTCATGAGCGATGAGGACCTGTTCCGCAAAGGGTACAATCGCGTCTATGATACCTTGGAGATGGAATCCAACCTCAATTATGTCGAACATGTCATGGCCCGCACGCTCAAACGACTTGACGCCGGCCAGTCTCTGTCATCGGAATTACTGACCCGTGAATTGGGCCGCACTCTCGTCGAGGAGCATCATGGCGCCGGAATTTTAAAAAGCGCCTACCTCAAAGGCGTTCCAGTCTACATCCCGGCCTTTACGGATTCCGAAATGGGATTGGATGTCGCCACTTGGTCGATGGGCCAGCGTCTCGACAAGGCCAGAAGCAGTAATGCCACAGCGCACGACGATCTTGCGGTTTTGAAACAACTCCATCAAACGTTGCCTGCCTTCAATCCGTATCACGATTTGAACAGCTATACCGGTCGCGTGTTGGCTGCCAAACGGTTAGGCATTTTTACGATCGGTGGCGGCGTCCCGAGGAATTGGGCGCAGCAGGCCGCCCCGTATGTGGAGATTGGGAACGTTCGCATGGGGCTGAACGTCGCTCCCCCACGGTTTCAGTATGGTGTGCGAGTGTGCCCTGAGCCGGATTACTGGGGCGGTCTCAGCGGATGCACCTATACCGAGGGCATCTCGTGGGGAAAGTTTGTGCCTCCAGCGGAAGGCGGACGATTTGCAGAGGTGCTCAGCGATGCTACTGTCGTCTGGCCGATCTTAGTCATGGGACTCTTGGAGCGGCTTCAGGCCAAGACCTCGCCTGCGTAAAGAGCATCGAGAGACTATGACATGATACCCGCGCCACGGCTTCGTCATCGGCCCTACAGTTTAGCGCGTGAGGTCTTAGAGCGCGAAGTGATCGTCGAGGCGTACCGGAGTGGCGGACCAGGAGGACAGCATCGCAATGTGACGGATAGCGCGGTGCGGTTACGGCATCCCCCCTCGGGGGTGCGGGTGACCGCCTCCGATTCTCGATCCCAGGCTCGAAATAAGGACATCGCGTTTGCACGTTTAATCGAACGCCTACGCGAACTGAACCGTGTTCGTAAGCCGCGCGTGCCGACGCGAGCGACCAGGTCTTCCATCGAGCGGCGGATCCAGGAGAAAAAACAGCATCAGCAGGCGAAACAGCGACGAGGATCGATCCAGCACGATCTGTAGGATCTAGTGTGACACCATATCTTCGAAACATTTGCACACCGGCCAATAGGCTTCTTCTCACTCTTGTGTGGAGCTTGCTTGTCCTCATCCCTCTGTATGCAGCCGGGAAGGAGTCTGATAGCCGGTCTGCTGCGGAAGTCCGGCTTCGCGGCAATCCGGCCGCCCCTGTTACGCTCATCGAGTATTCGGATTTTACCTGCGGCTATTGTCAGAAGTTTTTTCGCGAGACGTGGCCTCGGCTGCAAGCCAAATACGTGGAGACCGGTAAAGTTCGCTTCCTCTATCGAGATTTCCCCCGCGCATCCCAAGGGCCCGGATTCAATGCCGCGAATGCGGCTCGATGTGCAGGGGATCAGGGCAAGTATTGGCCGATGCATGACCGGCTCTATGGCGGCCGGCTTGACCTCTCCGAGTTTCAGCGTCATGCTGTCTCCATCGGTCTGAATCTGCCCGCCTTCACGAAATGCTATGAGGAGGGTCGGCACACCGATGGCATCTTCAAAGATAAGGAAGAGGGCACATCCCTTGGATTTCGCGGCACGCCGGGATTTATCCTGATGCGGACGAATCGCTCGTCGCAGGAGTCGCCGTTGCTGATCCCCGGCGCGTTTCCGTTCGATGTGTTCGAGGAAGAAATCGATCGTCTGCTGAAGTAGAAGGCCGGCCGTAATGGATCGAAGAGAAAAGAAGGGAACCATGTCACAAGAACAAACCTTTTGGTCAGTCGAGTGCGGAAGCGAGGATCCCCAGTTTTTAGTCTGTATGTCCTGTTTGAATGAGGTCTTTCGGTGCAAGGTCCCCATGCCGGACTGTCCGACCTGTCACGGTGTGTCGACGTATGAGGCGTTTACGTTGGAATCCATTCGCGATTGGGGCACGGAAGAACTCATCGCGAAAGCCGACACGGCGTCCAAGCTCGAAGACTTGCCGGCAGAACCCAGCCTCGTAGAGAAAGAGCCGTAACCGATCTTCCCTATGCAGGCCAAGCCCCTATTCATTGGTCATGGGTGGAGGCGGACTGCCACGACCGTGCCGGTGCTTAATCCCTTCACCGGGGAACGAGCCGCGGAGGTCTCACAGGCCGGTCAAGCTGAAGCCGAGTCCGCAGCTGCGATTGCAGTCTCGGCGTTTCACTCAATGCGTCGTCTCTCCTCGCTTGCCCGGTCACACGCGCTTGCCACGCTGGCTGCACAGTTGACGACCCGCCAGGAAGAGTTTGCTGCGACGATTACGTTGGAATCCGGCAAGCCCATTGTCGATGCCAGGCGAGAAGTCAGTCGCGCGATTCAAACGTTTCTGGTAGCTGCTGAAGAAGCGAAACGCATTCCAGGCGAAGTCCTTCCGCTGGACTGGACTCCGGGCACGGAAACGTACCTCGGATTGACGCGGCGGTTCCCCATAGGGCCGATACTCGGCATTACGCCGTTTAATTTTCCGCTGAATCTTGTCGTTCATAAACTGGCGCCGGCCCTGGCGGTCGGCAATTCGATCGTCATCAAGCCGGCGCCTCAGACTCCACTGACGGCGCTGTTGCTCGGTGAACTGATTCTCCAGACCGATCTTCCTCCCGGCGCCGTCAGCATTGTGCCCTGTCCAAATACCATAGCCGAACAGATGGTGACGGATGCCCGTTTTAAACTCCTGAGCTTCACAGGCAGCGCGGCGGTCGGATGGAGCCTGAAATCGAAATGCGGCAAGAAAAAGGTCGTACTGGAACTAGGCGGCAATGCCGGCGTCATCATCGAACCGGACGCGGATCTGAACCTGGCGGCGCAACGGTGTGTGACCGGCGGGTTTGCCTATGCCGGCCAGACCTGTATTTCGGTGCAACGGATCTACGTACATGCTGCCGTCTATGGCCGGTTTCTTGAGACGCTCATTCCCAAAGTGCGCGCGCTGAAATCCGGCGATCCATCAGACCAAGGCACAGTCGTGGGACCCGTCATCGATCAAGGCGCGGCCTGTCGAATTGAAGCATGGATGCGTGAAGCGGTGGAGCAGGGAGCACACGTCAACGTGGGCGGCGCACGGTCGGGAGCCCTTCTTGAACCGACTGTGCTCACGGATGTCACGCCATCCATGAAAGTTTCGTGTCAGGAGCTCTTCGGGCCTCTATTGACCGTCACTCCCTATACCCATTTTGATGAGGCCTTGGCTGCTCTGAACGATTCCGAGTATGGCCTGCAGGCCGGTGTGTTCACACAGGACGTGAATAAGATTTTTCGGGCGTATCGAGAGCTGGAGGTCGGCGCAGTGCTTGCTAATGAGATCCCTACGTTTCGGGCCGATCATATGCCGTACGGGGGCGTGAAAGAGTCAGGGTTGGGGCGTGAAGGAGTGCGTTACGCCATTGAGGACATGACCGAGCTGAAGCTGTTGGTGCTCAACCTAAAGGATAGTCCCTCTACCTAGTTCCCGGCCAGGCATTTCTGCAGATCAAAAAAAACCAGCGATCATATTGCGGAATCGGCGCTAACTTGATACAACAGCGGCCCTAGTAGAAACGGCGAGAGCCGACTGGCCGCATGAGCCACAAACGCGCTTCGCCTCACACAGCAGACTGAAACGGCGCTGACACGCAGAGGCGGCACAAGGGAGGCAAGATGGTTCCAACGCATATGTTTCTCACCCGAGGAGTCGGGGTGCATAAGGAGAAGTTGGCGTCGTTTGAGCAGGCGCTACGGAGTGCCGGGATCGCCTACTGCAATCTCGTGAGCGTGTCCTCCATTTTCCCCCCATCGTGTAAAATTCTTCCCAAGAAAATGGGAGAAAAGTTGCTGAATCCGGGAGAAATCACGTTCTGTGTGATGGCTCGCTCGGAAACCAACGAACGCAATCGCCTCATTTCGGCATCCGTGGGCCTTGCCATTCCGACCGACCGCCGAACCTACGGCTATCTCTCGGAGCATCACGCCTATGGCGAAACGGATGAAGAAGCCGGAGAATATACCGAGGATCTGGCGGCACAAATGCTCGCCACCACGCTGGGCGTCGAGTTCGATCCGAACATTGCCTGGAAAGAGCGCGAACAGGTCTTCAAAATGGCCGGGCAGATCGTCAGGACCATGAATATCACGCAGTCTGCTATCGGGAAGTCCGGCAAGTGGACCACCGTGGTGGCATGCGGGGTCTTCATTCCGGTGGAAAATATTCCCAAAAGCATGCGCCGCAAAAGTTGACGGTTCTATTCCGATCGCCACCCTCCTCTCTATAACGCTAGAAC
>JAICXS010000543.1 GCA_025934615.1 Nitrospiraceae bacterium | reverse complement strand
TACTGGACCGGCATGTTCACAATGCGCGTCGTGGCGCGCTCGCCGATCCTCACATCCCCGCTGAACCGGTCACCGGGATGCAATCCCGCGAAACGCGCATCCGGAACCCAGTGCCCGTTGATATTCCGACTTACCCAGGTCAGCGTCGGATTGTCGGCGCTGCGGCTGCGGTCGCTGCTTGCGATACGGATCTCCTTCGCGAGCGCCGCGCTGCGGCGAAACAGAACCGCATACTCGGGACCACTGATGCCGTTGGGCATGAAGCTCCGTTCAAGCTGCACGAGCTTGCCTAGCTTCGCGCGCAACTTAACGGTTTCGCGTGGTGAAATCCTGCCCTCGCTCACTCCATTGTCGATCTGGGCATCTAGCTGTCGACTATATGTGCGGTCCCGGCTCCACTGAGCAGAGGCTGGCGCGGCCAGCGAAATTGCCGCGACGCAAGCTAACATTATGGCTGGGTGATATGGGGATTCTCCTCGAGTCTCAGAGAGGACAGTCCGCAGATTCACTGCACTTGTGTGCCCATCCCGGATGCCGACTTCGTACGACAACCGCTGGCCGGGCGTCGGGTCGACGCTCCGGCGCCAAATGACGGCCCCCTTCTCGAAGCCGATCTCCTCATGACCCTGTTCAGGCTGGATTGAGCCGCGGCCTCGCGTCTCGTCGAACGACTTGACCGTTCCGAAAGACCTCATTGCGAGTTCCCTGGTGTGCGACGCCGGATTAGCGTCTTGCCGACTAGGAGACGTTAAAGATGGAGTAAGGCGCGGTGGTACCAAAGACCGTCGCTAATCGACCGGTAGAGGAAACCCAGGTATGAATGATTACGAAATAATCAAGCCCACGTATAGGATCGCGCCGAGAGATGTGCTATGAATTGCACATCACTGGCAACTCTTTTTCCTGGCAGCTTGTGACTGAGAGACATGTGCTCCCGCGTGCCGCAGGAGACTAGCCATGACTTCAACTGCTCTTCCCACCTCAATGGTCTCGGCTGATCGCTGGGAGAACGAAGGTGGTCCGACGCGTTCGCCGGCGATGCAATCGCGCGACGACCTACAAGCCGATTTAAAGAAATATGGCATCACGCCGGTCCAGCTGACCGTCTTTGATTGGGGTGGCTATCGCTACACCAACGCAAGGGACGCGATCGCCGCCGCGAAGCGACTGGCGGCCTCCGTCTAAGGCGGCGACCAGGCCATTAGATATGCGCACCCGATCATCCACCGTCACCTTCGAACATCCGTTCACTTTGAATCGCGAGCTTGGCGAGCTGCCGGCGGGTACCTACGCCGTGGAGGTCGACGAAGAAGAAATTCAAGCGACTGATCGGGCAGCCTATCGTCGGGTTGCAATCTACCTTTACGTAGAGAACGCGGCGTCGATGCGATCGATCGCTGTAACTCCGGCAGATCTGGAATCCGCTTTGAAGCGGGATTCAACGCCAGCCGTTGGGCAGTCGAACACTGCTGATGAGCTTCCGGTGGACGGGGCGGTTGGTTGAGTCGTGGAATCGCATTCCTCCTCTCCTGGATTACCCCTGTTCTTCAACGAAATCGGAGCGAGCAGCATCGAGATCGGCGTCACCGCCTTCCATTGCATGGGTGCGTTGCCCCCACACGACCATCCTCACGTGTACCTCAACATGAGCGAGCAGAATGATATCCTCTGCCCGTACTGTTCAACTCTATTCCGTCTGAATTGGGCGCTTCACTGGAACAAAACAATTCCCGCCAATTGCTGGGCGGCCGCATGACCCAGAATCGTGGACTTTCTGAACCGCCGAACTGTGACCGACATGTGTTGCGATGCTGGCAT
>JAICXS010000005.1 GCA_025934615.1 Nitrospiraceae bacterium | reverse complement strand
TTCACCGCTCAATAATTGAACCACCACTTCGTCACCGGGATTGAGTCGCTCAACTTCTACCGGTACATCGATGAGACAATTCGCTTTGACCATGGACGTGAGAATACCGGAACCCTGGTCTCCGGTCGTTCGGACCTTGAAAACCCCTTCTTCCTTCGTGAGAATGCCGCGCAGGAAATGCCGCCGATCGCCCCGCTTGGAAAATCGTTCCTGGAATACGGCCTGAATCACCGGACGTTCATAGCTTCGACACCCGCTCATTTTCAGTAACGCAGGCCGAACCAATTGCTCGAAGGTCACCATCGACGAGACCGGATTGCCTGGGAGACCGAACGCGAGTTTACTTTGGATTTTCCCGAACGCCAGCGGCTGACCGGGTCGGATGGCGAGTTTCCAAAAATTCATCTCTGCGCCGAGTTCCTGAAAGACCGCCTTCGTAAAGTCGTAATCTCCCATCGAGACGCCCCCTGACAGCACGAGAATATCGGCGTTCAATCCATGGGCGATCTTTTCTTTTAAGGCCTCCGGTTGATCGTGCGCAATGCCGAGCAAAATCGGAATGCCCCCCGCTTCCTGCACGGCTGCGGCGATCCCGTAGCTATTCGAATTGATGATCTTTTCCTCGCTGAAGCGCTCGTCCAAATCGGCGAGTTCATCGCCTGTGGAAAGAATCGCAACCCGCGGCCGTTGATAGACAAGCACAAAGGATTTCGCAAGAATGGCCAACATCCCGGCTTCCGCCGGACGAATCTGTGTCCCCTGGCGAATGATGCACTCACCTTTTTTCACGTCTTCCCCTTGTGGACGGACATTGGCATGCGGATCGATCGCTTTAAAGATCTTCACCGAATCGGCGGACGGTTCCGTTTCCTCGACTTTGACCACAGCATTCGCGCCGCGTGGCAAGGGCGCACCGGTCATGATTCGAATCGCTTGACCCGGCCCCACGGCCTTGGTCGCGACCTTACCGGCTGGGACATCCTCGATGACGCTCAGCACAATCGGCTTGCCGATCGCATGCTCCTGCTTCAGATCCTCCCAGCGCACGGCAAATCCATCCATGGCAGAGTTATCCCATGGCGGATTATCGCGCGAGGCGATGATGTCCTCGCCCAACACGCGACCCAGCGTACTTAAAATCGCGACCTTTTCAAGCCCCAATGGCCGCGCGGCGTCCAACACGATCCGTTGGGCCTCGTGAAGCGGTGTGAGATCTGATTGTTTTAGATCCATCCAATCCTTTTCCCATATTTAATCTTCAGGATGGTCAAAAAGGTCCTTCAGCAAGGCCGCAGGCTGAAAACAGCCGGATGCGTACCACCATTTCACCCGCCCAACCCTGATCCGGCCGAGACCGTCTCTTTCCCAACGGTACGTTGATGATTGTTCCGACCCGAGAACGAAGCTCGGGAAGGGGCGCGTCTCGGCGCGCCTGGGGCAGGGTGGGTGCAATGTGGCCTTTTCCACCATCCTCCTAGTGGTGATGCCGCGGGGCCACCTTCAAAAGCGACCCGCTTTTCTTGCAAAACGCGTCCACCTTATTGGCAATGCTATGGTACGCTTCGGCCGTCGGCGTGTCCGAATAGAACATGGCAAACGGCTCACCGGCGTCGCATTGCGTGACAACTTCCGGATCGAGCGGAATCCGACCCAGGAACGGCACGCCCATATCCAACGCCGACGCTTCGCCCCCGCCCTTTCTAAAAACCTCGATATGCTTTCCGCAATGCGGACAATCCAAGCCACTCATATTCTCGACAATGCCGATGATCGGCACTTCGCTATCTTTGCAAAATGTGACCGACTTGCGAGAGTCGAGTAGCGCAACTTCTTGCGGCGTCGTGACAATCACGGCCCCCGTCACCCCGCCGAGCAGATCGATCGTGGTAACGGATTCATTGCCAGTGCCCGGCGGTAAATCGATGAGCAGAAAATTTAGGTCCTGCCATTCCACCCCGCCCAAGAGTTGGTTGATAAATTCATACTTGTACGCGTCGCGCCAGATAATAGGATCGTCCGGATTCTGCAGCAAGAAGGACATCGAGGCAATTTTAAGATTGTACGCCTGAAAGGGAATGATGCCGCCGGTCGAACTGATCTTGAGTTTTTGACCTTCCGCGCCGACCATCTTGGGAATATTCGGTCCATGGATGTCCATATCGCAAATGCCGACTTCATGACCTTTGAGCGCCAAGCTGACGGCCAGGTTCGTCGTCATCGTGCTTTTTCCGACGCCGCCTTTGTTGCTCATCACCAGCACTTTATGTTCGATCCGCTCCATGCGTTTCGCGACGAGCCAGCGGCTATGCCCTTCCTTATCTTTCTGACAGGATTCGTTCTCATCGCAAATGGCACACGCCCACATGTACGTGCACGTGTCGCCACTTCCGGACCCCGTCGGCTGAATCACATTCAACTCTTTGGCCATCTCTTCTCCTGCTTTCGTTATGCGTGAATCGTTATTCGTGATTGAAGACGCTTCCGTTTAACGATTAACGTTTAACGGCTCTGATCTTCTCGACCGTATGGTCCAGCACCGGCAACACCACGGCAAGGTTATCTTTCGCACCTTTAGCGCTGCCGGGAAGATTGATGATTAAGGTATCCTTCCGAATGCCGGCTGTGCCGCGTGACAACATCGCCGTCAACACCTTCTTGACGCTTGCCTGCCGCATCGCTTCGCCGATTCCCGGTACTTCCTTCTCGATGACGTCCCGAGTTGCCTCAGGAGCCCAGTCTGTCGGGCGAACACCCGTTCCACCGATCGTCAAGATGATATCGGGATGAGATTCGTCGCACAGGCGCACCAGATGATCGCGAATCCAAGTTCGATCGTCGGGCCCCACCTCATACGCCACCATTTTGCCTGGCAGATCGCTGATCAACTGCTCCAACGCCTCACGCCCCGTATCCGGCTCCCCCGCCAAAATCTTACTGCTCACAACGACAATAGCCACCCGCAACATGAGATGAAGGTCAAGGCCGACGGCCGGAGTCCGGAACGGAAACATAGTCGCCGGTGCCAGCCATGGCGGGTTTTGGAAGAGGCATGGTGGGTCCGGTCGGCCGCATGGACGACGCGGACGCAGATGCGGCTTCACCTGAAGGTTTTTTACCGAAGATGCCGGCGCCGATGATCCCGACTTCATAAAAAATATACATCGGGACGGCCATCAGGCATTGATTAAACGGATCCGGGGTTGGCGTAAGAATCGCCGCGACCAAGAATGCACCGAGGAACGCCCATTTTCGGTAGCGCTTGAGAATCGGCGCATTGACCCACCCGAGTTTGGCCATCAACGTAATGGCCAGGGGCACTTCGAAGATCAAGCCGAACACCAGCAGAAACCACAGCGCAAAGCCCACATACTGCGCGATGGAAATCTGAGGAATGAAGCCGGCGTTGACGCCGTAGGAAATGAGAAAGTTCAAGGCAAAGGGCAAGACAAAGAAGAACGAGAATGAGACGCCGGCGTAAAAGGCGACGGCGCTGATGAAAACAAACGGCCCGACGAACCGCCGCTCATGACTGTGGAGTCCAGGCACGACAAACTGCCAGACTTCCCACAGTATATAGGGGGTCGCCATGACGAGCGCGAACAGCCCAGCCACTTTGACGTTCTGCCAGAGGGCCTCGGCCGGTGCCAGGAAGACAAACGGAATCGTCGGAAGGTCCGTCGGTTCCCATTGTAACTTACCCGGCACGAACATGTTTTGCAGCGGCACGCGAAGCCATTGCACCAGCGTGTCGGCAAAGAAGAACGTGCCGACGAACACGACGCCGACGATCAGCACGGTCCGCGTGAGCCGGACCTGGAGCTCCACGAGGTGCTCCATGACCGGCATCTTCTTGTCTTCCAGCGGCGCGAAGACAGAATCTTGCAGCCACTTTCCGAATTGCTTGAAATCCGCCATCAGTATTCAGTCAACCGCCCACGTGCCTTGGTTCGGCTATTTCGGATTCACCGCCACGAACAGATTATTCCCCTGCCGGCTCAAGAGCAATACGGCCATCTCGTCCTTTTTGATTTTGGCGGACATTTTTTGATAATCGTCCAAGGATTTAATGACTTCGTGATTCACCTCTTGAATCACATCGCCACGCTGTAAGCCGGCGGCTTCCGCAGGACTGCCCGGTTCGACGTGATTGATCAGCACGCCGGACGTCTTCCCCGGAAGATTGAGCTGGCTCATGGTTGCCGCATCCAGCGTTTGAACGCGCAACGATGCCAACACATTATCCGGAGGCTTCACCGTCTCTTGCGGAGCCTGTGGGGTCGGCTCCTTTTTCGCCAGCATTTCATCTGTCGGGCGCTCGCCCACCTTCACGTTCAGAAATTGCTCTTTCCCTTCGCGCAATACTTTCAGCTTGGCCTGCCGCCCAACGAGCGTGCGGGCCACCATATTCCGCAGTTGGCTGACGTTCTTCACTTCTCTGTCATCAAACCCAATGATCACATCGCCGCGCTTGAGCCCCGCCTGATAGGACGGGCCGTCTTCATTGACGTCGCTGATCAACACACCGGTCTTCCGCTGTTCCGGCAGCTTGAACGACTTGGCCAGCGCGGGCGTAATTTCCTGAATGGCGATACCCAGCCATCCGCGAACGACTTTGCCGGTCTTCATCAACGCATCGGTCACATCCATGGCGATGGTGCTCGGAATCGCAAAGCCAATCCCTTCCGATCCGCCTGTCCGTGAAAAGATCGCCGTGTTGATACCAATAAGATCGCCGTTCATATTGACCAGCGCGCCACCCGAGTTGCCCGGGTTGATCGCCGCATCCGTCTGGATAAAATCTTCATAATCGGCAATGCCGACATTCCCCCGCCCCAGCGCGCTGATGATGCCGAACGTCACACTGGAATTCAGCCCGAATGGACTGCCGACGGCAAGGACGAAATCTCCTACTTGCAGCTTCTCATAATCCGCCCATTTGAGCGCCGGTAAATTATCGGCCTCGATCTTAATGATGGCCAAATCTGTCTTCGGATCGGTCCCGATGACCTTCGCCTTGAATTCACGGCTGTCATGCAACGTCACGGTGATTTCCGTCGCATTGTCGACGACATGGTTGTTCGTCAGAATATGTCCGCGCGGATCGATGATGACCCCGGACCCGGCACTCTGCTCCGGTCGTCCATGAGGGCCAGGAGGCCCCGGAAAAGGCGGAGGGCCAGGCGGTTCCATTCCGGGCGGCTCATCGCCACCCCCGGGAGGACCTCCAGGACCGCCGGGGCCACCTGGACCGCCAAACGGACCAGGAGGAAGCGGTCGCCTTGGACCTCCCTCGCGGCGTCCCATTTCTCCCCCCCCTACGACGGCCACATTCACGACGGCCGGCGTCACTTTTTTCACGATATCGGCAAAGGTTTGCATTCCCGCCGGCGGAGCGGCCGCCTCACCTTGCGATGGCGATAACCATCCGCTCGTGGCCACAGGCGCCACGCACAGGACCGCTGCGGCGATGACAGCGCCGATATGATGACGACGATGAACCGATGCACCAACCCGAAGCGTTTCAATAATGTGCATGTGTGGTCCCTCAATGACTTGCGACGTGGATTGAGAACACGTCTAGGTTTTTAACTGCGAAATGACGCAATTTTACACTAACCGCTTACTCCCATTCAAAGACAAAAACCCTCCGCGGCCTCGGTCTGAAACAGAGCAACCTTGTAGACGCAAGTTCCATGAACCGATGTCTATCGCTGTACCGTCTATCCCACGGCCCTTTCTCTTGCCATCTATCCGCTATCCCGCCGCATCCAATTCCAATTGACGCTTATGAATCCAGGCATCTTGAAGATTGAGCACCAGTCGCTTCGCCGCTTCATTCATCGAAACGACCCGAAGCGTATTCGGAGCGCCGGCATACGTGGGCGGCCAGTAGCGTCGGGCCGGATACTGCGGTCGCAGCCAGATCACGGGGTACCACTGATTAATGCCGGGAGCCGCTGGCCGATCCAACGTCGCAAAACCACGACCTTCCGCATGGAGCAATGCCTGCCCGGTCTTGGCGTCGATCAAGGCGACTTCCAATAGCGACCAATTATCACGGCGCCACCCCGGCTGCGCATGGGTCACCCACCCGAGAAATAGGGTCATGGGATACTCTTGCTCCGTACTGGAGGCGATAATCATCACGAGATAGTCGACGCCGTATTGCTTGGCGATCCGACGGAGCTCAGCCGGATCGCCGTCAGGGCGAATGCCATTGGCCGGGATGATCGTGTCGATCACAACGCGCGTCATGTGGCTCAACTCCTGTTGGAGGCGTTGTCTCAGCCGATTCAAGGCTTCATCCGGCAACTGCGGAGCCGCGTCGGGAGCCGATGTATCGGGGACGATCATGAGACCTGCATGGATAGGGCTTGGCGGCAAAGGCGTACTCGCGATCTGTTCCATGCTCTGCGGTCCAAGATAGTCCGCAATCCGACGCGGCGGTGTCGTCGAGGCACATGCGGCGACCTGCACGAACAATATAAGATATCCCGTTACTATCCAGAAATGGCGCATGGTCCACCTCCGATTCGCAGCGCCGTTAGATTGGTTGAGCGTTGAAACCGTTTCATCTGTTAGGCCACTGCCTGAATGGACATAACCGATTACATGAACCAAACCGATTCAGGAATGAGACGTTACATGCCGGCTTGCAATTTGGGTCCATTGCGATTAGGCTCCGTCTCCAACGGTGAGCTTAGTGCCGATCATGGCGCGTCCTTCAAAACGCATCACGCTCTCGATCATTCTTCCCGCCTACAACGAACAAGATCGTCTCCCTCCCTATCTTACCAGCATCACGCGCTATCTTTCTCAGCGGGGTGATCCCTACGAAATTGTCGTCGTTGACGATGGCAGCCGGGATGAAACCGCTGAAAGAGTCAGACAATTTGCCGTCGATGCGCCGGTGATTCGTTTGATTCAGCTGGAGCACAATAACGGGAAAGGCGCCGCGGTCCGGGCCGGTATGCTGGCGGCTCAGGGAACGCTCCGGCTCATGACGGATGCGGATGGCGCCACGCCAATTCAGGAAATAGAACGGCTGGAGCACGCCTTGTCACAAGACAATGATTTGGCCATCGGCTCCCGCTTTCTTGGGTCACGCGATAATCGGTATCGGGTCCAAGCCCGCTGGCATCGGACCGTCTTAGGCAATGCCTTCAATCGGATGGCTCAGCGGCTTGGCCTTGAAGGAATCACCGACACGCAATGCGGCTTCAAGTTGTTTCGGAAGCGTGTCGCGGAGGATCTCTTTTCCGTCGCACGAATCGACGGCTACGGATTCGACTTGGAATTGCTCTACGTCGCGTTGCGCCGGAATTATCGGATTGCGGAAATTCCCATCAACTGGACCGACCAGCCGGGCTCGAAGGTCCATGTCATTCGAGACGGGCTTCGCATGTGTCGTGAACTGCTCGCCGTGCATCGGCATGCGGCACAAGGATCGTACCAACGACGCGAATCTCCTGACACCCTTCATGAGCTGCGCCAAGCCGCTGAATCGCACACTTACTGACGCACTTCAACGAGCCCTCGCATAAATCCTAACTTTGTCATCCGCATATCGAAGACGCCAGGCGCGTTCTGTGTTGAGCGCGCGATCGAGAGTGCCATCGACTGCCGTCATAGCCCAGTCCACCGCATACTTATCCAGCACGCCGAGCGCGGGAGGTTGCCATGTCGTCAACGCCATGTAGTCATAGAAAATCCACCGATCGCCAAGCCGCCAAGCCGGCATACGGCCATCGATAAAGATTTTCTCTCCCGGCAGCCACCAGAGTAAAAATCCTCCAAACCCATAATCGTTGTAGAGTCGCGCGCCAAGCTCGGAGCGATGCGCCTGAATCCATTGCACTGCTTCAATCGGATACTCCGTGGTTTCAAAAAACTTTGTCCGCGCCATCCCGGACCACACCACCCGCTCAAGATGCCCCGAACCCAACAGAGCAACGACCGCTCCGACCGCCACGGTCACGACGAATAACCACTGCCGCGCCTGATGCCGACACGTTGAAACATGATCGGCCATCCACGCGATAGCAGCCTGCACCATTTCGGCGGCAAGCGGGATGCTGACGAGAAGAAAGAACGGCACATTGCTCCAGTGCCGCAACGAGAGCGCAAGAAATATCCCCAGCACGGCCAACCGGGTCGGTTCCACGCGTCGATAGAAACACACCAGGCTCAATGCCAGTCCGGCGAGATAGACCACATAGGTCAATCCGGCGCGATGTGAGACCGACACCGGCTGCCATTCCTGCAGCGTGTCGATCATGAACTGGTCGCCCAAGGATTGGACGATTTCCGCATAGAGCCGCCAGCCATACGGATTGATCAAGGTGACTGTCACCGACATCCCCAGGATCAATGTCAGATGCCGGATCTGCGGCCAGGAGAGCACGGGCTCATCAAGACGATGGACGATGCTTGGCCGCGCGTCAGCGACACATCGTAGGACGATGGCCACGGTCAGTAGGAGTCCGAATGTAAACAGGCCGGCCGTAAAGCCGCCATGGAGATTCGCCCACAGCAAAAACAGCGGCGGAATTATCCATAGATGGTGAATGTCTTGCCGCCGGTACCGGCTCCAGAACCACAGAAGGAGCGCGAGCCCAAGAAGGGTGATCATTTGAATCCGCGCTCCGAGAAACGGGAGCGCGACCCAGGCAGCTCCAGCCACCGCTACCAATCGCGCGGTGCGGGCTGCGCGCCCGGAAGCGGCGGCCAAAAGAAATGCGCCGGCAATCACCGCGGCGAAGAATAGAATGACACCTAACGCGCCCACCGTTCCCAGACCTGTATAAAGCGCGCCGATCAATCCATCCGTCAGCCACGCATGCTCGACCCATGGCCACTCCGGCATCGTATGGGAGTAAGGATCGGTCTGCGGCATCTGCCATCCGTGGTGCAGCAAATCAATTCCCGTCCGCAGATGCCATCCAAAATCCGGCTCGACTAGCGGTTGAAGGGCGAGGTTAACGAAAAAAAGAAAGAGAAGAGCGTCGAGAGCGGGAAAGGAAGGTTCGTTAGTCGTGAATCGTGAATCGTTACTCGTCAAGTTGGGATGATCTTTCTCTTCGATGAACGTTCACTGAAGCCTTGCGCCTTCGTCCGCGTGTACCAATAGGCCCAGGCGATCAGCACGCCTTGAAGTGGAAGGCGAAGCCAGAGGCTCAGGGGCGATATCCACGGGTAGAGATTGGAATGCACGGCCATGTGAATATTTGCCGGAAACACGGCGATGAGCAAAGCGATCAATCCCCATCCGGCCAATACCGACCACCGCTGAAACAGGAGAAGGACACCCAATCCGATTTCCGCGAGACCGCTGACGTACACAAGTGCCAGATGCCACGGCACGTACGGCGGCATGATACTCATGTAAAACGGCGTGTTAAAAAAATGATTCGCGCCGGCGGCGATCCAAAATGCACCGTAAATATAGCGCAAGACCTGTTTGGCGCGCATAGAGTTATAGCTCCTCACAGGCAGGAAGGGCAAAGCCGCTCCCAAAGCGTCTCTTCCTCAATTCAAGGTTAGGCGGGACGTGGCGCAAACATGATGATGGCCATACCCACAAGACAAAAAGAAACCCCGAGCCAGTCCCATGGCGAAGGGCGCACGGCGTCAACTACCCACAGCCACAGAATCGCGACCGACACATACGCACCACCGTACGCCGCATAGACACGCCCGGCATCTGTAGGATGCAAGGTCAGCAGCCAAACAAAGGCGGCAAGGCTCGCCGCAGCGGGGACGATCAGCCAGACCGAAGCTCCTTTCTTGAGCCATAGATATGGGAGGTAACATCCGACGATTTCGGCAATCGCCGTGGCAACGAATAGAGCCAGTGTCTTCAGTTCGAACATTGGACATACTATTTTTGATACCGCTGACATGGGGCACCGAATGAATGCACGTATGTCGTCATCACCTTTGAAGCGCTTCTCAAATAAATCAAGCTTAACTTCTCGCGGCTCAAGCGAAATTGTTGGGAGGCAACGCACGCCGCTACCGCTGCAAAGGCTGTCTCTTCAAGTCGTCGAAGCCCTCGATGAACATCTACGGATGTTTAAGGGGTCGCTGGATATCATGTCCAGCCGAGATTTTCGAGCGTCCCATTCATTGGCGCTGTTGCGTGCCATCTCCAATCGCCTCATTCAACATTTGTTAGAGACGGTGAACAGATATTGTTCACTGCGTCGGATTCTGCTCCATTGAGAATTCGTGGAAGAAGCGGGAGGAGCGAGTGCCCTTTTACGTCTCGCGAGTAATTCGCTAATGCCCGATCGAACGCCTCGGTCATTCCGATGGCCTCAAGAAGAGTAGGCGCAAGGTCGACGATTGAGGCGGCGCAGATAGAGGACAGTGGTGTGCTGCCGGCGTAACCGCCGACACGGAAGAGAATCGGCACGAGTGAGTCGGACGCATCTAAATGACCATGGTCCGCATGGAAATGCCGATGGGTCCGTATATCCAGACCCTCAATGACGCGAGCATCTTCTTTATTGAGATAGGTCAACTTCCTCGACCGGTCCGCGAGAAACACGAGATCAGGCGCACTCAACGGATCGGTGTCGAGCCGTGATGCCAGTCCACGTAATCGGCGAACGGCCAGCGGATATCGCGGGCTATTGAAGAGACTGTCCTCAACTTCGACGGCCGGCAACACCGTGATACCCGATCCGTCGTACTGGTACGGGATCAGGACGTAGCGCGTGCCCGTATTATAGAAGACGGCTTGGGGACCAAGCTCGTTCTTGTGTAAGGTGAGAAGAAGGTGCTCCAGAATCGGCTTGAGTTCCGTCGTGTAGTCCGGCCGTTGATCCCAGGATGCGTCCGCCGGTTTGACATGGAGTCCGAGCGCTCCGCCATTCAACGTCGCCACTACATTGGTCTTCGATGACACACGGTCCCGATCGAACAATCCAAAGGCCGCATGCACTTTCGAGAGAAACGAGTCTTTGATCAAGACGGGATCTTCCACATGGTAGGCGCGTCCGCTTCGATGCCCGAGTTCATCGAACATGAGTCGGACATCATCGATGCTGACCGCCTGCGCCCAATTAATCGGCGTATGACCATGGTCGGACACCACTAGGAACAACGTACGCTGAAAAACGGGATCATGGGCGAGCCCTTGCCATTGAAGTGCATCTACCTGGACAGGCTCCTCCGCAGCAGGAGTCTTATAGTGATTGCGGACGATCGTATCGTCGCCCTCCATAAATTTTGCGAGCAGCTCGTCAATCTGATCCAGATAGTCGAGGCGGGCCTGTTCGGGGTTTTGTGGCGACAGATGTTCGGCATGATCAAGCCCTGAGAAATAGATCGTCATGACCGTGGGCAGAGCGAGCTGACCCGTAGACTTTTTGTTAAAGTCTTTGAGCGAACGCACCGCTTCCCACAACGTGTTCTCATCCACCGCCAGACTCCGATTGCGCTGGTAGCTCCAGAGCGTATCGAAGCTGGGTTTTCGGGCTCCATGGCCGCGCTCACTGCCTTCGATGACCATGTTGTGCACGACCAGACTTTGCCCGCCTGCCTCATCAACATATTGGTAAAGAGTCTTAGTCTGCTCGTTAATATCGTTGGCGAGCAGGTCCCGCTCTAGTTGCACTTTCACGGCGTCAATGTGGAAATCTGTGTAGTAGCGTACGACACGACGATCTCGAAAGAAGACACTATTGCCGGTGATGCCGTGGGTGCCGGGATAGACGCCGGTAAACATTGATGCCCATGCCGGATACGTGTACGACGGAAACACCGTGACGCCCGTTCGGACTCCGACGGCCTTCGTCATCGCAAGCCCCTCTTTTCCTGTCGTGGCGCCCACCAGATCGTGCAGACCCCCGACTCGCTGTTTCGCCTGCCGTAAATATGTCAGCAAGGTGCTGTGTTTAAGGCCATCGATTGCGAACACCACCACATGTTCGATCGGATAGCGATCGATGTGTCCATGGAAGCGGACCGGGTCTATATTGCCGACGGGTGTGCGAATGCATGACACGAGCATCAGTACCGTGACAAGCATCAGCGTCAGCACACCATATGTTTTGGACATGGTCCGTTCCCTTCTTGTTGCTGTAGCGCATTCAAGGCCGCCTTGAACGTACAGCGCACAGACTATCTCGCTTCATCCGTGAAGCTTTATATCCGATGCGCGTGACTCGTATGGCGGTTCGCCCTAGAATAGAGGCGCCTTATTCGCTGGGTCTATCGTCCTAGTACCTACAGACGTCGGCACTAAAGGGAGAATCTCCGACCAATTACGGATCTTCTGCGGCAATTCGTCTGAAACGTTTGTCTTTTAAGAGCTCAGGAGGGTATCGCAACAATGCCAGATTCAAATGTCGGCAGGAGACTCTTTCTTCAACAAGTTCTTTCAGGTGCGGTCGTGGGGGCCGCCGTGCACGCTGGAATCGACTTCGTTTCTCCTCCTCAGCTTCAGGCCCAAACCAATCTGAGTCCCGATGCAGCTCTGCACGAATTGCTCGCCGGCAACCGGTGCTTCGCCGCAAACCAACTGACATCGTTTGAGCACGATCTGATAATTCTGAAAGAACATACCGTCGAGAAACAAGAACCGTTTGCAGCGGTACTGGCCTGTGCCGATTCACGCGTACCTGTGGAACTTGTTTTTGACCAGACGATTGGCCACGTTTTTGTCACACGCGTGGCTGGTAATGTGCTCACACCCGAGATTATCGCTAGCCTGGAATATGGAATCGTTGTCCTTGGGATTAAAGTTCTTCTGGTCCTTGGCCATCGTAATTGCGGAGCGGTCAAAGCGGCGATGAAAGCCGATCCCGTACCGGGACAGATCAGCGTCTTGTATCAGCACCTCCAGCCGGCCATAGAACAGTCCGGCGGTCATGTCGATAAAGCCATCGAACACAACGCAAGACTTCAAGCCGCGTTGCTGCGCACGTCCTCGACAGTCGTCCGGGATGCTATCAAGGCTGGCCAACTGAAAGTCGAAGCCGGAGTGTACGATCTCGCGACAGGCAAAGTCAGCTTGAGCTAACTCTCAAATGATTGACGGATCCGATGTCTGTGGCAACAGGGCCAAAGCAAAGGCGATCGTAGTGAGCCACGGACAGCGACTCGTCTTACACAGCAGTTGCCTTAGCCGTTATTTTTACAATTCATTGGAGGTGATCGTGAGAACGACTTATCGAGGAGTATTGGGCAATAGCCCTCGCATTGGAGTTCGCGGCGCCCGGTCACGGCGGCTCGCTTGCTGACTCGCTGACTGAAGATAAGAAACAGGACATAATGCGAGGAACCGTCTATGGTGAAGTGAAAATAGTGCAGCCTGATGCAGTAATAGTGAAGGCGTATGAAAAGGAAGTCCGTCTCCGCTTGCATGAGTCAACCCGTGTTGGACCGGTGAAGGAAGGCGATCAGGTTGTAGCTATATGACTCCGGGCGACACCACTACATCGATTCAGCCATTAGACAGTCGTTAGACAGTCATTGGTATCGGTAAGAATTAGCTGGTACCGGATAGAGGAATACTTCTGTCCCGGTGCCGGCAATTAATTTCCACACCCGAAATCTTGTTCAAAGAATCGAAAATGTGTTATGCCCGCCACGCAAAGGCCGATAGGTTACTCTGCTACGCCTCAGTTTGAACCGCTTGCATTGCCCACCGTTCCGTACTGGCTCATTGACTTAAATACCAAGATCAACTGATGGTCGATCGTAGTGCGATTCAGCGCCTGACGTGCTCGTTCAGTCTCTGCCGCCGTGGCCATCTGAACGAATCCATAACGATATGAGGGAATATGCTGCGGCGAGATGATTGTTGCAGTTAGAACGTCGCCGTAGGACGTGAACAGGTCTTTCAGATTTTCATCCGTGAAGGATTGAGGCAGCCCGTCGACCGTAAGAATGTCAGGCATAGTGCACCTCTCGTATGAAGGAGGCACAGGCTACCTCATTGGGATTACAATCCTATTACCGTTCGGTAAACATTTGTAACAAGATGTTAAGTTTAGTCGAACCCGGGCGAAGAGGTGGTTCGGAAACGGGGTCGATGTCCGAGGCGACGGCACGCACAGCAGGAGACGACCGTGGTCCACGTTAGAGCGACCCCAGAGCGGCTGAGCATTTTCTCCGACGGCGTGTTTGCCGTCCTTATCACAGTGTTGGTTTTGGAATTGCGCCCGCCGGAGTCCCCTACCCTTAAGGATCTCCTGTTGCTGTGGCCTACCTGGCTCAGCTATGCAGTGAGCTACCTGTTCATCGCTATTGTGTGGACGAACCACCATTATCT
>JAICXS010000410.1 GCA_025934615.1 Nitrospiraceae bacterium | reverse complement strand
TCCCATTCCGCTTCCGTCGGGAGACGTTTGCCTGCCCATCGGCAATACTCCAGCGCATCGTTCCACCCGATATTGACGACGGGATGATTCGCAATGCCGGCAATCGGCACTCCGCCTTCCCACAGCGTCGCAGCAGGATTCGTATTCTCAGGCATGCGATGGCCGGTTTCGCGGACGAAGCGTTCGTAGGCCTCATTGGTCACCTCGTAGCGGTCGATCCGGAACGCGCTGACGTAGACTTTCCGTTGCGGATGCTCATCGTCAAAGCTATCGGTGCCCGCTGGACTGCCCATGAAAAACTCGCCTTGCGGGATTAACACCATATCCTCTGCTGCCGAGGCGTATTGAACGACCGGCTCAAAGTGCAGCACGAACAGCAGCATCGCTGTTATGCGTTGAAGACGGTGTAAGAAGTTTCCCATGGCGAGAACGGATGAGACTAGGTTTCTTTCAGCCCACAGGCGCGCGCCACCGCATCGCGATAGCGCAGCCAGACGCGCAGTGATGTGTTCAGGCAGGTAAGTACATTCTGTCGCTGAGTCGCAGTGACGGCATAGTTGAGGACCATTGCATGGGCGTCCTGGCGGTGTCCCGCTTCGACCATCTGATGGGCTCTGACTAAATCCAAACAATCGGGTGAGACGCCGTGATGCTGGACGAGCGGATGCTTTTTGATGACCTCTTCGATTTCCGCTTTGCTCTTGGGCTTGGATGGGTTCGAGATTTCTTGCCGGTCGTTGATGCTGCCTTCGACGAAGATTGTGAGTGCTGCAGCCCCAACAACCCAGTCGCGGCTCACCGACACTCGGTCAAGCCATTTACGATAGGCTTGGCCGGCCGGCAATAGGTCGATACGCTCAAATGCCTTCCGCTGATAGCCCATCCCTTCCATCATCCTCAGGAACAGGTCGGGATGCGAGCGGCCGAGCGACAGTCCCCCGGTATCTTCCTCATAAATATTCTCGGCCAGCATGCGCCGCGCCTCGGCGGGCGGATTCTGACCGTGGATGCGCGCGAGGAAGACGGGGAAGTCGCGGACGTAGACCGCATATTCCTGCTGGAAATGGATTTTGAGCTGAGCCTTTGTCAGGGCATTACTGCTGAAATGCGGCCAGGCCCAATGATGCTTGCGGTCCATGATCTTGAGCACAGCTTCTTGAAATTGGCGCTTCGAACGTGCGGTCATGGCCATTGCTTTCTTTTCCCGCCCCTCGATAAGATACGAACCGTGGATCCCATTACGATACAACAGTCCGACGATATTCTGAATCTGCTGGCGGACATCTCACTCCAGGGCAAGGGATTTACCACCGACTGTCTCTTGGACTATGTCCTCGATGAAGGCTTTACTGAGCCGATCTACCTCAACGCCTCCGGCCAAGATCCTGATGCGCTCTACAAAGGACAGCCCAATGCGTGGGCGATCTATCAGGTGCGTGAATGGAAACGTGTGTTGACGGTGTCCGGCGGACCCGGCAAAGAACGGCGCGTACAGATTACCGAAACACCGTAAGAAGTGCTGAGTGCTGTGTTTTAAATCAAAGTCGTCATTTCCTTCAAACTCAGCAGTCAGCACTTTCTGTCTGGCCGCTCATGACTTCCCGAACCAGTCTAGAGACCAACTCCTTAAAAATCAATTGTACTGAACGCTAAGCCATCTTTTACCCAGCACCCAGCACCTTTCGCATTGGCCGGTTGACTCACCATCGCACGCGCTGTTACAGAGAGGGAGACGCGATCGAGTGACACGTATGGGGCTTCTCGTTGGGGTATTGCTACTCGGGGGGGTCGGCGCAGGCGTCATGGCGCTTCGTGCCTGGCCGATGATCAACGTCGTTGAAACAGGGCGCACGCCTGAATATCCTGATATCCAGCCACGGGCGTATCGAAAACCGACAGCCGAGGTGTTCGATGCCGCGCTGCATGTCATTAGCCGGCTGCCGCGATGGTCGTTGGTCGGGTATGATGAGAGACAGGGAGAAATTCACGCGGAATCGCGAACGGCTCTCTGGCGTTTTGTGGACGACGTTCGCGTTCGTGTGGTGAGTCGCGGAGGGACGACAGTGGTTGAGGTTCGTTCGGCTTCGCGAGTCGGACGAGGTGACTTTGGCCAGAATGCCAGGCGAATCCGAGGATTTCTTAGTGAATTAGATCGGCAGCTCGCTAGCGTCTCTGCTCACTGATCCTCTCATGTCTTGGAGTGCCGTGATGGTGAGATTATTGGAGCCGCACGATCAGGGCGAACTGGCCTTTATCAAAAGCCTGCTCGATGCGAATCGTATTCGGTATTTTGTTCAGAACGAGCACTTCGGAAGCCTCTACCCCGGCCTGCCGTCTGTGGGGTGTATCGTGATGGTTCATGATGGCGATGCGCGCAGAGCTGAGCTATTGATTCAGATGTTTCTTAAAAATCGGTTGGACCGCTCCGACGATGAATGGGGGCAGGTGCGGCCGCTGCGTTAAGTCACGGTTCATGACCGTGTCTACAAAATCGCCAAGACGCCAGGCAGAACCACTGTGGCACTGCTGATCCGCTTGTCTCTATGTACGTATAGAAGCGTAGCACTCACGACTACTTACAACGCGGTCGAAATGCTTTAGATTTTACGCCCATGTCTCCTCGTCACGTTGTTGCGTGTCGACCTCTTTGCCGCACACACATGGTGCGCCAAGCCTTCCTCGTCAGCCAGCAGGTAACACGCCATGATGCCCGCCCCTCAAGAGCTCCGATTGGCGAGTGCGCTGTATGGCGCAGGGAACCGCGGATCTTCGTCAGCGAAGCCGATCGGCACGACGGCAATCAAGGAAAAGCCGGCCCGCGCGGAGACGTCCCCAGCCTTGATAGCAGGCACGCGACTATTCTCATTGTCGACGATGACCCGATGCTGCTCGACACGCTCGCCGACCTGATCGATCTGCGGATGCCACATGCCCGAGTCATGACCTGTGGATCCGGTGCGCACGCGTTGACGATGGCGGCGGTCACGCAGTTTGACGCCATTGTCACGGATGTGAAGAT
>JAICXS010000038.1 GCA_025934615.1 Nitrospiraceae bacterium | reverse complement strand
TGACGCATGCGCTGGCGCGGCATGGCGCCGAACGCATGAGCCAAGGCGTGCTGGCGCAGGCCGCGGTTGTCGGCGCGACGTTGGGCGCCGCTTCCCAGGGGGTCAGCCCGCAGCTCGCCCAATTGGCAGGCGGCGCGCTCGCCAACTACGGTTTTATCTTACCGTATAGTCGAAAGCATGAATCCGAAGCTGACCATATCGGCATCATTCTGATGGCGGATGCCGGCTATGATCCCCATGAAGCGATCCATTTATGGGAAAGGATGGAGCAGTTCAGCAAGGGGCAACCGCCAGAATTTCTCTCCACGCATCCGAGCCACGGCAAACGCATCGAACAGATTGAACAATGGATGCCGGAAGCGATGTCGCATTACCATTCCGATCCTGCAATCACGAACGCGGACCTGCCCGCTCTGCGCTAGTCGGTTCAAGGGAGTAACGGTTATGGAAATATTCCGGCTTAGTTCATCCGTTCTGGATCGCTTCTAATAGGGCTTAGACAAATCGAAGATCATCTCTTAGATCAGCCTGGACGGCTTGAATGGTCATCACCGCTTCAGCCGAATAGGGACAAATAAAAATCTCCGTATCCACCAGAGTGACTCTTGCATTGTTCGGTCCTTCCGTATGGTCTTGCCATGCACATCCGAGATAGGTCGTATCGGCATACTCGATTCTTGATCTTCTCAACAGTGTTCACTAGCCATTATTACGACCGGATACAGCGGCCGGCCCGCTGATTACGGAAAAGCCGGGTAGGGGACAAGAATGGAGCAGGAATGCACCGGATAGGTGGTGTCGTGTCGACTTGACACCAGGACCCGCAGGACGACGAACGTTACATCCTGTGAATCGGCCCTTGCCGGTATTCAAGGGCGTGCCACTTCACAACGTGCTATCTTAAAACAATGAGAGAGACACCGGCATCGTGCTGGTCCTGCGCCCCTCCATCAGTATAAAATCGGATAGAAAGAGCGGTGTCATTCATAAAGGAGAAACAGAAAATAGGAGGTGACATGGAAGGAGTTGCGGTTCGAGCAGTGCATAATATGGCAGGGATGGCAACGGTTGTCGTTCTTTCAATTTTCTTGGGCGAGCGGATGCTTTTTGCGCAAATCATGTCACCGCCAACGATTGATTCTCGAGACACGAGAACCTTCGAGGATACCCGAGGACAAGACCCTCGACAGAATCCTGGACCGGTCCCTCCGAGTGCTATCGAACTGATGAAGAAGCTGAACGAGGGGAAAATCCCGGACAGCCCAGATGAGTCGGATTCGTCCAAGGACCGCGGCGAGAACACCAAGCCTAACGATACGAAGTCCCATACGCCGCCGTCATCCGACAAGTGAAGCAGCCGGATTGCGGGAAGTGTGCAGCGGTATGGATTGGAAGGAGCGGTTAAGAAGATGACACATCAACGGTTATGGAACGTTCAGCGTAAGCTTTGTATAGAGGATCAAGTCTCTCGCAGTGGCTTCGGCCCGGAGCACCTGAGCGTGTACTCTCACAGACCGGTCATTGAGTTTCACTGACATAACGTCCTGAAGAATGACCGATCGTAATGGAATGTTTTTGTACTGCGCGTGAAGAAGACGCGTGAGGGACGTGGCCAGAGCGTCTAATCCGGCTCTCTTAACCTCGCAGACCATATCCAACCCACATGCCGTGTGGCGAGGAGTCAAAGACAGCCTGCTGAGGCGCAAATCGTCTCCGATCCATTCAGTCTCAAGATTGAAGGCGTCCGGATATTCTCGAAGACCAAGCAAGGACGTGGTGACATATTTATTCCGGCTTCCCGCCATGACGGGATTCTTGAGTGCGATCGGGGGAGCCGACTGTGTGAGCGGGATAACGTAGGCCTCACCGGCCAGATATTGCGTCACGACGGCATTGGCGACTGTATGCGGGATGGCGATCACTGCATTGGCGCCTGAAGGTAGCTTTTCGGGAACCTTGCCCGTAAAGGTAGGATTGTAGTGCGCCGGTGGTGTCTCGACCACCAGGCCGTTCAAGACGATAGCTTGGCCGGCCACGTCAAAGGAGAAGTGTACCGGTATGAGCTTTCCATGTTCCGCCGGTATCGTGAACGATGTCGGATAGATCCTTGTGGCGTCATGTGACAAGTGCACTCCGACCTTAGGGTGCTGCGATTTTGCGAGACCTTGAAGTTTGGTGGGTGTGAATTGAACCTGCCAGGGTGTCCACTTCACGTCCAGCTCGACGAGTCCGAGCCAGTGCGGGGCGTCAGGATTGGCGATAAGTCTCTTCAGGACAGTTGGTGGAGAGCCATGACAATCCTCTTCCCGTAATACAGGGGCGATTCGACGGTCCTGAGACTCCCCCGGATACAGAATGCCGAGGAATTTTGCCGTCCCACCGCGGTGTTCGCTGCAGCAATAGACGGCGTCAACTAATGAAAGTGATAGGGAGGTGTTCCCTTCCGAGCTGATTCCCCTAAAGGCAATAGGGAGCATGAGAGCGACAAGATCATGAGCAAACGGATGAAATACCATGGCTTCGATTGCGGAGTGTTCGTGATCCGCGGAAAGCGTGTACGGAGCAGACAGGACCGACCGGACTAACAGGAGCATGAGGGCAAGAGAGAATGAGATGAAATGGCCGGACGGATGTTTCATGTGCTTCATGGGTGAGGGATCAGCCGTGTCGTCAGTGACGCCCGGTCAAGATTTGGCTGATGATCTGCTGCGCCTCTTCGACAAGCGCTTCTAAATGCGAATGGCTGACGAAACTTTCTGCATAGAGCTTGTACATATGTTCCGTGCCGGACGGGCGAGCCGCGAACCATCCCTTGCCCGTCACGATTTTCAACCCGCCGATCGGGGCGTTTCCGGCGCGTGTCAGCCGGGCCACGATAGGATCGCCGGCCAGCAGGGTCGCCGTGATGTCTTCCGGCGACAACTTTCCCAACCGTTTCTTTTGGTCCGGTGTCGCCGGCGCGTCGATCCTCACATAGTATGGTGTGCCGAACTGCGTCGCGAGTTCACGATAGTGCTCACCGGGGTCTTTGCCGGTTCGAGCCGTGATCTCCGCCGCAAGCAGGCCAAGTAGGAGACCGTCCTTGTCTGTCGTCCAGACCGTGCCGTCTGTGCGAAGAAAAGCGGCCCCCGCGCTTTCCTCGCCGCCGAAGCAACAGGAGCCGTCCAAGAGGCCTGGCGCAAACCATTTGAACCCGACAGGAACTTCGCGGAGCGGACGGCCGAAGTCATGGACCACTCGGTCGATTAAACTGCTGCTCACCACCGTCTTTCCCACCCATGCAGTTCGAGGCCACTGAGGCCGATGAGTGAGCAAGTATCGAATGGCGACTGCGAGGTAATGGTTCGGGTTCATCAATCCCATCGAGCGTGTCACAATGCCATGGCGGTCTGAGTCGGCGTCGTTGCCGAAAGCAATGTCGAATTGATCTTTGAGCGCGACCAGACCGGCCATGGCATAGGGACTGGAACAATCCATCCGAATCTTGCCGTCATGATCCAGCGTCATGAATCGAAATGTCGGATCAAGTATCGAATTAACCACGGTCACGTTGAGCCCGTACTGTGCCTTCATCGGCGCCCAATATCCGGCAGCCGCTCCGCCGAGCGGGTCGATCCCAATCCGGAGACCGGAGTCGCGAATGACGTCGAGGTCGATGACGGTCGCCAAATCGTTCACATACGGTGCGGCAAAATCGATCTGATGGGTGGTGTCTGCTTTCAGAGCAGAGCAGTACGCGAGGCGATTGACACTTCGATTCGATTGGCGAAGCAAGTCATTGGCCCGGTTCTGAATCCATGTCGTTACGTCGGTGTCGGCCGGTCCACCGTTCGGAGGGTTATATTTGAAGCCGCCCGCAGAGGGCGGATTGTGCGAAGGCGTGACGACAATACCATCCGCCGGATCTTTATAGCGTTCTCGGTTATGCACGATAATCGCGCGGGAGATCGCCGGAGTCGGCGTCACGCCGTCATCACGCTGAATAAAGGTGTCGACGGCGTTGGCGGCCAGCACCTCGAGGGCAGTCCGCTCTGCCGGACCCGAGAGGGCATGAGTATCCTTCCCCATAAATAGCGGCCCGCTGATCCCGTTGGTACGCCGGTAATCGCAAATCGCTTGCGTCATAGCGAGGACATGCGCTTCAGTAAACGTGCCGTCTGACGGCGTGCCGCGGTGTCCGCTCGTTCCAAAACTCACCAATTGGTTGGAATCGCCGGTATCCGGCCGGTGCTCGGCATAGGTTTGCTGAAGCTTGTCGACATCGATTAAAAACTCTACCGGGACGGGCTTCCCCGCTAGCGGATGAATGCTCATAAGATTCGCCTCCAGTCCTGCAATAGTTTATCCTTCAGCCAAATTCCAAGTCACGGTATTCTTTGTGAACGCACTCTTAAAGGAAGCAGACACATAGGAGGGTCGTTCCTGCAAAACTATTGTCTGTCTGTTAAGTAATCCTTATAAAGGCCGATAAGAGAGATGTGTCCATAGACGTCGAACTCCTACTCGCAATAGGGACTGTAGGCAGCGGCATCGCCCTGCTTGGAGGCGTGTGGCTCGTGCTCCGTCGTCCGACTCTCCAGCAAGACGTCAATCTCACCACGGCCGCTCGGCGCGGCGCTGCTGCCACCAATCCCGTTGCGCTCGCCCTCCATGAAGACACCCTGAAAAATCTGATCGGCTTGACGCAGCCCCGCGCCGGCATGGTTCAGGAAGCCGCGGAGACCTGTATTCAGGATCGGACCCGTCGGCTGGAATGGGCACAGTTCGACCATGAATTTCTGTCTGCGTGTATGAAGCGCGTTGCGGAAAGTTGGATTTGCGCGCCGGAATCCTTTCGCCGTTTCCCAATCAAGGATGAGCGGCTGTTGCTGCTGAGCGAACAAATCTATTTGGAATCGTTGCGCCGCACCAACCAGACAACGGATCGTGATGGGCGAATCCTTCGCGATCTGACCAAAGCCTATGCCGATGCCCGCAAGCTGCGGGGAGAAACAGGTTCTCGCACAGCCGGACACCGATAGGCCTCGGTTTTTGGAATAATGGGCAGCATGGGGACAATGAATACGCCACAAAAACCGACTGTGCTGGTGATCGATGACGATCCACAGATACTCTTGCTGTGTAGCCGGAGTCTTGAGCGCTCCGGCTTCACCGTACTCACGGCGAGCGGCCTCGCGTCGGCGAAGGAGGCGACCACCCAGCGCAGGCAGGTCGTGTTATTAATTGTCGATGTCCTCTTGCGGCCCCCCGCCTTTCGACTTCCAGGTCAAGAGGTTGAAAAAGCTGCCAATGGGATTGAAGTCCTCCCGTCGCTTCAACGGCTCTTTCCTCACGCTCTGCCGCTGATTATCTCCGCCTATACGAAAGATGAATTGATTGCCCAAGGCCATGATCCAGGTCATACCGCGTTTCTTCAGAAACCATTTGATCCCTCGGCCTTACGACGGACCGTCGAAGCGCTTCTGCCCGGCCTTGCCGGTCAGGAAGGCGAACCGGCAGACGTCGGCAACGATATGTGGGTCGATTAGAGTTTTCGCATGGTTGCTAAGCGACTCCTTTCGTGCCTGCCAAAGAACCGGCAAAGATAGCAGGGCATCGGCAACTTCTTAGAGGCAAGTCGTAGTGATGCCATGGCGTTTAGAGTATCGGTAAATCGACAAAGAACTGACTGCCTTGTCCAGGGGTACTGGAGACTGATAGATGTCCTCCATGCAAAGTAATCAAACTTTTACTAATCGCAAGGCCTAATCCTGCCCCACGAGCATCCGGCGGGACAGAGGGGCCGCTATAGAACCGGTCGAAAATCCGGGGCAGGTCGGAAGCAGGAATGCCGGGGCCAGTGTCACGCACGGTGATTTGAACGATCCCAGGCTCCTTGGGCACCGTCTCCACGTCGACTCTCCCTCCTAACGGTGTGAACTTCAGCGCATTATGCACCAGGTTCGTCAGGACTTGATGCAGTTTGCCTTCATCGGCCTTCACATACAGGTCCGAGACTTGACTCGTGTCTTGCTGGAAACGTATCTGCTTCTGCATAGCCAGAGGTTGAAGCGATTCGGCCACGTCGGCAATCAACTGACTGACGTTTACCTTATCGAGTTGCAATTGAATTTGACCGGCTTCGATTCGCGCAATATCGAGTAGTTCATCGATGATCCTCATGAGCCGATCCACGTTGGACGCGACACGTCCGAGATAATGCTGTTGCTTTTCAGTGAGCGGGCCGGTTAACCCCGACAGCATATTTTCCACATATCCTTTAATGCCCGTCACGGGAGTGCGGATTTCATGCGATGCAACGGACACAAAAGAGGATTTAAGACGATTGAGTTCGGCCAGTTGTTGATTCATGTGCAAGAGCGTCTGCTCCGCGCGCTCCAGGTCTTCATTTTTTCGAATGAGCGCCCTCGTCCGTTTGTACAGCTCCACGAAAATATCGACCTTGGCGCAGACGATATCTGGCACAATCGGCTTGAAGATATAGTCCACCGCTCCGAAGGAATAGCCCTTCAAGACGTCAGCATCGTCTTTATTGAAGGCAGTCAGAAAAATGATCGGCAATGCCTGTGTCTTTTCGCGTTTTCGAATCAGGGCGGCTGTCTCGTAGCCATCCATCTCCGCCATTCGGATATCTAGCAGCATCACAGCCATATCATGCGACAGCAAGCACCGGAGCGCTTCATCGCCTGAAGTTGCCTTCATGACTGTTCGATCCGGCCGTTCGAGCATATGCTCCAGCGCCTGAAGGTTTTTGACGTCATCATCGACAATGAGAATAGTCGGAATATCGGAGGAGTCAGCCATCGCTCGTATCCAGAAAAGTCCTGCCATTCTTAGGATACGAGTTGGGGCACTGAGCAACAAGCTAAGGCAAGATGATTCTTTTGTAGGCCGATTTACGAGGCCGACAATACCAGTATTTATGGCGGCGATTCCATTGCCTGACGGGACACCACGATCAGTGTTACATGGACTGGCCCTTCACCCTGTACGGTCGGTGCCTTGCCATGGAGTCGTCTAGCGAATCGAGCGCTTGCTGAGTAAACTACAGCATGTTGCATGAAGGCCTGCTTCACGGACGATCGGTCATTGTCGCCGGCGCGGGTCTCGCTGGTCTGACCGCGGCCGTCGACCTCATGGAAGCCGGTGCGCACGTCATCGTCGTAGAAGCGCGTGACCGCATCGGCGGGCGCGTGTGGACTCTTCGCGACGGCTGGTACAACGAACAACATGTAGAAGCGGGCGCCGACCTTATTGACGAGGGACAGGAGGAGATGCAGCGGCTGGCGGCCAAGCTGGGCCTCGAACTGATTCCAATTCTCGCAGGAGGATTCGGTTTCGTGACGCGAGGCCAGGACGGTCGGCTAAACGTTCGCCATGAGCCTGGAGGCGGTGGATGGCGAACCTTGCGCGAGCGGCTCGAGCCGTGGATTCGTGACTATCGCCTGATTGACCGAAGATGGGATCGTCTCATCGCGCAAGATCTAGCCCGCGTCTCAGTGGCCGAATGGCTCGATGAGATAAACGCCGACGCAGAGATGCGCGCGCTGGTTAGAGGACTCAGAGGATTTTTTCTCGCCGATGCGAGCGATCTCTCCTTGCTCGTGCTCGTCGATCAATTGGCTGCGGATATGCCTGGCCGCGGGCGGATGTATCGGATCAAGGGCGGGAACGATCGGCTGGCATCGGGTCTGGCCGGAATGCTTGGAGACCACGTGCATGTCAAGACTCAAGTTGTGGCGATCTTCCAGACAGACGAAAAAGTGTGCGTTCGCCTTCGCACGATGGACGGCACGGAGAGCGAGCTGAGCGCCGATTACCTCGTATGCGCGGTTCCGGCGACGATGCTGCGCAGCATTGTCTGCGATCCGCCCTTGCCGCCGGAGCAGCGAGAAGCCATTCGGCGGTTGAAATATGGGCGGGCCACGAGAACGATCCTTCAATTTGAATGTCGATTTTGGAGTCAACACTCAACGCTGAAGGCCTTCGGGACGAATCTTCCGATTGGCGCGGTGTGGGAGGGGAATGAAGAACAGCCTGGGCCGCACGGTCTCCTCTCCTTGCTTGCCGGCGGATCGGCGAGTGTGGAGACGCAGCAACTCATCGCCAATGGCGGCGTCCAATCGCTGACGCAACAGCTCGACAGGCTTGGCGCGGACGATAGACCGGTTCTGGCCTCTCGCGTGATCACATGGGAGGATGATCCCTGGGTGCAAGGGGGTTATGCGTATTTCGATCCTTCCTACGATCCAGCGTGGCGTCTCTGGCTGTCCAAGCCGCATGGGCGAATTCTGTTTGCCGGCGAGCATACAAGTGGACAATGGCAAGGCTATATGAACGGCGCGGTGGAAAGCGGGGTACGCGCCGCACAAGAAGTCGGCGTATTGGCGCGTCGGTCAAGGGTTCGCTGAGTGTGTGTTGATTGTCGCGTTGACCTCCCTATAGGCGCTCCGGTAAGATGCCGCCCCGATGACTACCTATAAACAGGCCGGTGTGGATATCGATGCCGGCGATGAATTCGTGGACCGGATCAAGCCATTGGTCCGCTCGACCTTCCGTCCCGAGGTATTAACCGACCTGGGTGGATTCGGTGGATTGTTTCGGCTGCAGGCCTCGCGCTATACCGATCCCGTCTTGGTCTCGGGAACCGATGGGGTCGGGACAAAGTTAAAAATCGCCTTCTTAATGGACCGGCACGAGACGGTCGGCATCGACCTGGTGGCGATGTGCGTGAACGATGTGGCGGTCAGCGGCGCGGAGCCGCTCTTCTTTTTGGATTATTTAGCAACCGGAAAATTGGCCGTGCCGAAAGCTGAAGCTATTGTGAAAGGCATTGCCGAAGGATGCCGGCAAGCAGGGTGTGCATTGATTGGCGGAGAGACGGCGGAAATGCCGTCATTTTATCCTGCCGGCGAATACGATCTTGCCGGATTTGCCGTGGGTGTGGTCGATCGGCCAAAGATCATCGACGGTCGGACCATTGTGCCCGGCGATGTATTGATTGGCGTGGCATCGACCGGATTGCACAGCAACGGCTATTCCTTGGCGCGGCGCGTGCTGCTCGATGATGGCAAGCTGACGGTGGAGAGTCGGCTTCCGGATTTGGATCGGCCGCTGGGAGATGTGTTGCTGACACCGACGCGCATCTACGCCAAGCAGATTATGATGCTGACTAGCGACTGGCCAATTAAAGGGATCGCCCATATTACCGGCGGCGGATTGACAGAGAATCTTCCCCGAATTTTTCCCGCTCAGTCTCGTGCTCGGATCGATCGACGAACCTGGACCGTTCCACCGATTTTTACGGTGCTGGCCAAGATGGGCCGCATCGATCTGAATGAGATGTATCGTGTCTTTAACATGGGTATCGGACTCGTTATCGTCGTGGCGCCGCAGGTCGCCGATACGGTCATTGCCGCATTGGCAAGGCTAGGCGATAAGGCGTACATAATCGGCGAGATGGCGGCTAAGGAGAGTGGGCATCCACCCGTTGAATATGTCGGAACGGATCTCAACCGGTAAAGTGCGGCTCGGCGTCCTCGCATCGGGACGCGGTTCGAATCTCCAAGCGCTCATCGATGCGATCGAGTCCGGCACGGTACAGGCCTGCATCGCGGTCGTCATCAGCAATAAAAAAGACGCTCAGGCACTCGAACGAGCACAAGCCCATGGCGTGACCGATGTCTTTCTCGATCCGAAACTGTACGCCGGAATGGTCGACAAGCGGGAAGCGTATGATCGTGGCGTCCTCGACATCCTGAGAAAATATGAGGTCGATCTGGTGCTGCTTGCCGGATACATGAAAATCGTTACGCCGGTGCTGATCGAGACGTATCGGAACCGAATGATGAATATTCATCCGTCGTTGCTGCCGTCGTTTCCTGGGCTTGACGGGCAGAAGCAAGCGTTGGAGTGGGGGGTGAAAGTGGCGGGGTGCACCGTGCATTTCGTGACCGAAGGCGTGGATGAAGGTCCTATCATTCTCCAAGCCGCCGTTCCGGTCCTGGAACGGGATTCGCCGGAGACATTGGCGGCGCGGATTCTCGTCGAAGAACACAAACTCTATCCGCGGGCGGTTCAACTCTATGCCGAAGGTCGTCTCCACGT
>JAICXS010000538.1 GCA_025934615.1 Nitrospiraceae bacterium | reverse complement strand
CGTTCATTTTGCTCGAACCGGCGAGCTCCCTGATGATGTCCTCGGCTTCGATCGAATGGATGAACATGCGCTTGCCGCCGGCCAGTTTACCCTCGTCGATGAGCTGCGTGACGAAGGCTACCGCGCGCATTTCCCGCATCAGCGAAGAATTAAAGCTGATCTCCTGCATGCGATTGAGGATCGCGCGGGAGTTGGTCGGGAGTTCCGGGCGCTCAGTCGGAGTGAGGTGAACCAAAAGGACGTCCTGCGCGGTGCACCCGTAGATCACGGGAAAAATGGCAGGGTTGCCCATGAACCCGCCATCCCAATATGTATCACCGTCGATCATCGGTGCCCGCATCATGAACGGCAAGCAGGCCGAGGCGAGAACGTGTTCGGCAGTGATGTCCTTGTTGGTAAAAACTCCGACCTTCCCGGTCCGCACGTTGGTGGCACAAAGAAAAAGTTTGAGCACCTGTTGTGTGCGCACTCTTTCGAAGTCGACTACGTCGTTGAGCAAGTCCCGCATCGGATTAATATCGAACGGATTGAGCTGATAAGGCGACATGAAGCGGCTGATAATGTCGACCATCACATAGCCGGGCGAATGTTCAAGGCCGAAGTTCGGGTTCATTTTGTCAAAGAACGACGGCGCGATGATGCTGGACGACGTCACGTCTGACATCTTCTTCCAAAACGCGTGCATCAGCTCCTTCGCTCCGGTGCGGCCGCCTCGCGAAAGCCCATCGGCGAGAAGAACGGCATTCACGCCGCCGGCGCTCGTCGCACTGACGCCATCAAAACCTATCCGCTCGTCGTCAAGCAAACGATCAATCACACCCCACGTAAACGCCCCGTGGCTGCCGCCGCCCTGAAGCGCCAAGTTGATCATCTTATCCCCGGCGATCGGGGCGCTCGCCTGAAGCTCGGCGGACTTGGGTTGCGCGGTCATAACTAGCCCCCACTACATTTCGGTTCAGACCAATTCCATGGCCACAATTTAGCACCGCCTCCGGAACGGCACTATCGCCAATTCGAGCCCCCGGTCCGTTGCCCATTCGACCGGGCTTGTCCGAAGGGCGGTGGGGACGGGAAAATAGGCCGATTCAATGGGCTGGCACTGGCGTTCGGTCGGGCCATCGTGAAATCGCTAAACTGCGGTTAACCGAAATTGCGGAATCGCTCATTTCAGCTTGCGAATAAGCTCGGTCCTCTCGTGCAAGGTGTCGCGTACGTAGAGCAAATTGACCGCCGCGAAAATTACGACGGCGATAGGAGCGGCAAAAATAATGGCTACTATGCCGAACAGATAGGTCAACGCGGCGATGCCAAGAAGCATGACCGCCGGCGGAATCGAGACCATGCGGTGTTGCACGAGCGGCGCTATGACTTGCCCTTCGATCTGATGAATGATCAGGTAAGCAACCAGCGTCCATAACGTGAGTTCGGGACTTTTGGTGAGCGCGACCAGAATCGCGGGGATGGCGGCAAGGATCGGCCCAAGATAGGGTATGAATTCGCCGATGCCGGCGATGAGGCCGAGCGCGAATGAAGAGGGGACGCCGATCATCCAGACGGCAAACGTCACCAGCGCACCAATCAAAAACATCTGGATGAGTTGTCCCAGGAGCCAAAGCCGCAAGGCTTCGCCGACCTCGTCGATGATTTCGGCCGCGCGTGCGTGATGGGCAGGCGGAAACAGCCAAATGAGTCCTTTCCGGTAAAGCCTGGGCTGTGCCGCCAAATAAATCCCGCTGATCACCATGATGATCAGAGCTTCGAGAAAGCTCGTGCTCAGCCGCAGGACGCCGGAGAGAATGCCCGTGACGGAAACGTTGTCCCCGGAGAAGTGCTTGAGGACAAAATTGCCGAATTCGG
>JAICXS010000460.1 GCA_025934615.1 Nitrospiraceae bacterium | reverse complement strand
GGTAACTGGTTCGAATCCAGTCGGGACTACCAGCTCTCTCGATGAGAAGTGGCTATGCCGCTGACGGCTCCCGTTGCGGGCATAGAACGTTAGTGCATGATACGTCCAGGTGGCCGCCATGGGATTGCCGGATGCTGGCCGACTCCTGGCGTTACTGATCCGAACTCGATTGGTGCTTTAGCAAACAGCCGGGGGCTGACTTCCGAGTTGGCGGCGATTCAGGACCTAACGCCTGGTTCGTTCCTGTTAGACCGTTGTGTTCTGCCTCAGTACCGAAGACCCGCTTCCGGTCACCGCACAAGCGGGTACCGCTGCTCAGTATCGCGAAGTAAGAGAAACCCCGGCGTGTCCGTGGTGGAGCACGCTTGAGCTATTTCATTGCGATGCCGTGAGGACGTGCCGGGCCCGTTTTGAAGGCCGTGTTGAAGTCAAGATTAAACCGCTTGTCCTCAGTGAGCGTATCGTGCGTGACTTTGAGAACGTGGACTTTATGGTCGCCTTCATAGTGGATAAGACCCGCCGCATCTTCATTGAGGAAGTAGTCTGTCACGACAAGGCGACTATCATCGTCGCTCAGCACCAGATTGTGCGGTCCAGCGTTCGCGCCGAAGCCGACAACGGATACCTGCTTCAGGTTGAAACGGTCGGTAGTGTCCAACATGACTATTTGCCCGGCCATGAACGTACCCAGGATCAGCCGGTCGCCAGATTGCGGTGTCGCCATGATCTGGCCCATTCCGCCGGGCACCGGTGTGTCTACATGAGGCTCCACAGTCGACAGATCAAACACGGGAGTGCCACTGCCCCGCTCGGGATCGATTAGATAGATGTGTCCGTCAAACATGCCCGATGTATACCCGTAGCCATCAGGATCTTTAGGAAGCATCTTCACGTCCATCGTGCCTTGCGCAGGGCTGCCGTCTGGCGCAAACAGCTCGACGGTCTTGGTGATCTTGCGTTCCCGGTAATTCCAGATGCGCACGGAACCCCGCAAGACGGGTCCCATAGAACCCATCAGCGTGCTGCTAGGCATGATGAAGTCCGAGGTCATCATCAGATTCAGATCCGGACGCGCGGAGATGCCGTGGGGGTTGAATCCATCCAGCGGCGGCTTGGTGGGCCACTCCTGGAACAACGACACGGTGCCAAAGTGATTCGCGACGAAGTGCAGACGGCCGTCGAATTCTGCAACGCGACCGGGCGCCATGCCGGTAGCCGAGCCCATCTGTGTGATCAGAAAGCCGCCGTTTTCAATCGGCAGAAAATCGTCCGTCATGCTCGATTCCACGGCTTTGGTAGAAAACATAAATCGCGGTTTCTTCGCATCGGTCACGTTGAAGAAAAAAATTCCGTTCTGCCCTTTCAACAGGCTGAGCAGCCCCCCGCAAGCCAGGATGGTCTTGCTCGAATTAAGGTGGCAGTGGTGCGGTTCATTGCCGGTATTGCCCGGAGGTGGGACCGGTACGACATTGATTACCTTTCCGTATCTGGGAGACTGTTCGTCAAAATCGATCACTGCAAGGAAATCCGGAGCGACGTGAGCCTCGTCCTGCGCCCAGATATAGAGCACCTTTTCTTTTTCGTGTCGCTCTCGTTCTTTCGGACCTCGCCCGAACTCGCCAAAGCTGGTTGGCGCCAGGCTGAGAATGAGCGCTATTGCGAGGATTCTAATGTTCATTTGTTGCATTTCCCTCATCGCGGCACGAATGTCTGACCCGCCGATGTTTCTATTGCAGGTCGCCGCCAAAGTTTGTTCCGTCATAGAGAAAAGCGAGAGCAAGGGCATGGATTCTGCAAGCTTCGGCAAGTTTTTTTGCTTGGTACAATGAGCCACACAGCAATGTTCGGAATGCCGTCCGCGCCAGACACGGTCGCCCGGCTTATTGCAGATTTCCGCAAGGGCGATAAGGCGGCCGCTGACAACCTTGTAGAACTGCTGTACCCGGAGTTACGAAAGTTAGCCGCTGCGAAAATGCGGGGCGAGCGCACGGAACATACCTGGCAGCCCACATTGCTCGTCAACGAGCTGTATCTCGCCTTGGTCAAAATCAAGGCGCTTGGAAACGGAGGCGGCGGAGATGAGGAGAAGGCCGCCTTTTTGGGTCTCGCCGGACGTGTCATGAAGCGGCTTTTGATCGATCACGCCCGTCCCCTCTACCGCCGGGCGGAAAGAATCCCACTGAATGACATGCCGGACCTGACTCGTACCGGAATGGAGAACGCGCAATTCGTGGAACAACTGCTCTCGCGTCTCGGCGCCATCGATCCAAAGCTCCGCTGCGTGATCGAGATGCGGGTCTTCGAAGGCCTGACCGGCGATGAAATCGCGCAGCAGCTAAGTTGTTCGCCGCGCACAGTCGCAAATCTTTGGACGTTTGCCAAGCGCTGGCTCTCCAGGGAATTGGGCGGTGCGGCCGTCTGATGACTGACGAAGAGTGGAGATTGGCATGGAAGCTCTACGCTACGGCCGTTGATCTGGCCGGAGATGAAAGACGATCTGTTCTTGCTCCATACGAGACAGAACCGGAACTTCTTGACGAAGTAATTTCGATGCTGGAAGAGGCGCAGACCAACCTCGACGCGCCGCTCCCAAAGGCGGGGTCGAGGTGTGGCGCCGGTTTTGGCCGGTATGAAATAGGTGAG
>JAICXS010000387.1 GCA_025934615.1 Nitrospiraceae bacterium | reverse complement strand
AGGTTGCCGCGATGCCTCCGATCCAGAGACCTTGTACGATGCGGTTCCCTTCACGGCCGGTCCGATAGAGGCCTAAGAACACCCAGAGTGCAGCCCATTGCAGAGGGAGCGCATACTGCTCCGTTAAATTGCTGATTTCCCCGCGCTCAGCATGTACGCCAAAGGCGAAGTAGACGGTGCCCAGCACCGCAGGCACTATCCCAAATGCCTTGCGAAGCGCCAGGTATCCAATAGCCGCCGCGGACACCCAGGCGGCGGCGGAAATCATCCAAATTCCCCAGACTCGTCCCCCGCTCAACGTTAAACCGGCCGCATTGATAAAATGAATCAGTGGTGGTTTGTGATCCCAATAGCTCAGATACGGTGTGCCGCCCTCCCGCAGGAGTTTCCCGATCAGCGCAAATACCGCCGAATCGTAGTGCCAGCCATCGAAGGTGCCATGGGTCAAAGCGGGCCACTCGACGAACTGAACAATCATCAGCCAGCCGGCTGACACCAAGAGCACCGCCGGCTCATACCAACGGAAAGGCACTCTGGGTTCAATAGCCGGCGTAGAGTCTCGTGTCATATTGGGAATCTCTAGTCGGGTCAAAAATATATGCGATTTTCTTCCATTGAATTATAGAAAGGCGGCGGGCCTTAAGAGGCAACGGTTGTTTTGGTATGACATCCTATCAGAAAGTTCTGTCCTGAAGTCCGCTGGAATGACTTAAAGCCGATCGAAAGGGCCAATCGACCGATTAGGTAGGGCTCACACGCCGAACAGGGGATTTGTATGGTGAACGCTTGAGCGGATGCTTGTGTAATAGGTGAGGCGATCAATATCTTCCAAGTCGATGAAAGATGGTGCCGGGGGCAGAATCGAACTATCGACACCAGCCTTTTCATGGCCACGGAAAATCAAGAAAATCATAACGTTAGTAAGAAAAGCCGGTGGCAAATGTACCTTTCTGTGTCCTGTAATGTCAATAGGTTACGACATCAGATGCCACTAGTGGCACCTAGCAGAAGTGATAAAGATTTAATCATGGAACGTCCGGGATTCGGCCCATTCCCGCCATCTATGTGGCCAAAAATCATCCAGAGTAAAACTCGTTAGTAGGGACCACGCAATTAATCCATCTGCGACTGTTCTTAACGTTTCCATTTCATAGCAGGTTTTATGGATCAAGCTGCTATGTAGCAACGGTTCAAAGAGAGCTATTTTGACCAGACTCACGCCATACAGCTGTATAGGATTGCATTAAGGTATCGCGCGACGGTGTCAACGAGGTGTCGCCGATGTATACCATAATCAACGTGCTCATCTACTCCGATGCGCGATCTGCAAATGAATGCGTTTGCCATTGATCCGCAGAGCAGGCAACTCCAACTCCCTTCCGCTATAACCTTTTTTCCGCTCAGTGTATTGACAATGTCCCAAGCCCTCAACTTCGGAGAAATCTAGGGGGGACGCATGTAATGGCCGGCGAGGAAGGGCACCGCAACAGCCAATTTGATACTCGTCGTCTGCTGTGCCCACGAACGGCTCTAATCGTAAGGTGATGCTCTGCAAGCTACGGTCGAAGCAGGAAAGGCTCGTATAGTCCGGTGCCGATGACAGTCCCGGCCATGACCACGGGCATAGTGCCGATGGCGACGGGGTTATTCCCAAGTGTGCCGTTGCGGCCAGCGGTCACTGGAGGCTTGCTCGTTGCCATCGTCTTTACTCTATTTTCCGTGACTTGCGTCTATGCGCGATCATCTACAGAAGAAACTCAGTGGAAAACGTATTGCTCTTGCAGCGATCCTGCTGTGCGTGGTGTATCTCGGCTATCGAATTTATGAGAGCAGAGGCCATGCCGCTCTGCTGCCCGAGAAGACGGTGGAAGAGGCCGTCGTTACCGTGGCGGTCGTCTATCCAAAACCTGTCTTACCTACCGAGACCATTACGCTTCCCGGCAATATTGTGGGCTGGTACGAGGCACCGATGTACGCCCGCGTCACGGGGTATGTGAGGATGTGGTACAAGGACTACGGCGACCAGGTCAAAAAGGGGGACATCCTCGCCGAAATCAACGCGCCGGATCTCGACGCGGAATATGCGCAGGCCAAGGCGGACTTGGAAACGCAGCGCGCCAGGTATCAGCTCGCCGAGGTGACCGCGAAGCGCTGGATGGCTCTGCGCCACAATCAAGCCGTCTCCGAGCAGTCGATCACGGTGAAGCAACAAGAAAGCAGAGCCCATGCAGCAATGGTGAATGCAGCGGAACAAAAGATCAGGAACATCGCTGCGTTCATTGGGTTTAAAACGATCGTCGCGCCTTTTGACGGTGTCGTGATCCAGCGCAACATCAACGTCGGTGACTTAGTCAGTAAGGAAGGCCATCTTAGTGCGCCCAGTGCGATCGGCAATCTCTTTACGGTGGCCGTTGTCGATACGTTGCGTCTCTTTGTCTCCGTACCGGAGTCGTTCGGGCCCTTTCTCCTGCCAGGCCAGACGGCTGACGTGACGGTGCCGCAATTGCCCAATCGTCATTTCACCGCCAAATTTTTGACCGTCGCTCATGGATTCGACGTGAGCACGCGCACCGCGATCGCCGTCTTCACGCTCGACAATGAGGACCGGGCCCTCTGGCCAGGCTCCTACGCTCAGGTCCGGCTCACGGCCCCGGTGGATCGGCAAGTATTCATGGTTCCGTCCACCGCGTTGGTGTTCCAAGAACACGGCACGCAACTGGTCGTGGTGACGGGGAACGATCGGGTCCACTTAAAAACCATTACCGTGAGCAAACTGATGGACAGCATCGTCGAAGTGGCAGAGGGAATCTCCATGAGCGACCGCGTCGTGAACAACCCAAGCGCCGCCCTGCTCGAAGGCGACAAGGTGCGCGTCGTGTTGCCGACGCCAGGCTATGGTCTCGTCGGTACAGGGGCGGCTGAGGCAAAGGAACAATCTTCAAAATGACATTCGGTTTACAAATGGTGGGGGAGTGCGATGGGATTCTCACCGCGCGATACTCCTGCCAATTTTGGACCCGTATCAGTGGGTCACTAGACTTGAAGGTTGCGGTTCCCGCCGGGTTGTCCTTTTCTGCCTACCGGTTCATCCACTGTGGCAAGTGACTCACCGGCCTACCTACTTTTTGTACCTGCGACTGTTTGACGACTGTGCTAAGAAATCCATGACCGTCGTGT
>JAICXS010000333.1 GCA_025934615.1 Nitrospiraceae bacterium | reverse complement strand
GTGAACCGCAATCCTACAGCGAGGGAGCAATTAAAGACGATAGATGAAGACTTGTTGGTGAAGGGGACGCGACGGCGCGGCCTGGCCCGTTTGGCCACTCGGATCAATGGTATGTGGTTCGACTACGGAAAGCGGAACGTACAACGCCCAGGTCTGACTAACGTCGTCGCGGAATTGCCGCGCGGCAGGGTTTCGCGTTTCTCCATTAGAGAGAACTTCACCCCCACGTTCTGATTGCTATCACCGTCTTGTTGGACCTGCCCACTGCATTGGTGCTCCGTCATCACAGACAGATGATTATGAGCCGGACAACGTTTTGGTGGAACCCGAAGACCATAAGCGTGACTGTAGTGTGAAAGAGTCGATGAATCAAGTACCTTTCTTCACAGTGGCGGGAATCGCCATGGTTCGTGCACTCATGCGATGATGCTGGTGCACCTACCATCGTTTGCAATGAAATAGCTTCGACTGAACAAGCATCGTATAGGTAGATGATGCATCAATCCATCATCGGTTTTCATCAAGACGAATACGGCGACTGGGTGGCCGATTTGGCCTGCGGACATGGCCAGCACGTGCGCCATCAGCCGCCGTTTGTGAGCCGGCCTTGGGTTCTCACTCAACACGGGCGGGAGCAGCATCTTGGTTGCACATTGAACTGCAAGCAATGTGAAGAAGGATAGTAGTCGTTCAAGACGGCGGGATTTCTCAGACCCTTACGCAGGTGAAATGGTATCGGTATCGGCCGTCCAATTCGGGTGGACGCAAGATGGAGCCTCAGGCGAAAGCTGGATGTCGTAGCCCTCGTGTGTGATGGTCAGTCCCGACCCCGTGCGCAAGGTGTATCGGGTATTCATGCGGCCGGCATCGATTTCGAGCACCTGTGAGTGGAACATAAGTTGAAATCGAAGCCGTTCGAGCGCGGGAGGAATTCTGGGCTTGAAGCTGAGCCGGCCGGCGTAGTCCCGCATGCCGGCGAACCCGTAGACGAAGATCATCCACACGCCTCCCATCGCGGCAATGTGGCATCCATCTTTGACATTGCCGGCCACATCGCCAAGATCCATGAGGGCCGCCACCCGGGCATAGTCCACTGCTTTTTTCATGTCTCCGACTTCCGCCGCCATGATGCTTTGAATGCACGGTGAAAGCGAGGAATCGCCGGTGGTCAAGGGATCGTAGAATTCAAAGTTCCGTTTCTTCAAGTCGGGCGAAAACTCATGCCCGAGCAGCAGCATGGCCAAGACGAGATCGGCCTGCTTGATGACTTGATGCCGATAGATCGTGAGGGGATGAAAAAACAAGAGCAGCGGATATTTGTCCGGCGGCGTATGTTCAAAGTCCCATGGCTCTTGCTGGAGAAACTGATCGTCCTGCGGCGTGATGCCCAGGAGTGTATCGTAAGGAATGTACATGTTTTCCGCGGCATGCTTCCATTCCGTCACCTCGGCCGGGTCAAGGCGCGTCTTATGCACCAGCGCCCGGTACAAATCGGGCCGCCGCTCGTGAAGGCTATCGACCGTCGCCGCCGCATAGCGCAGGTTTTCGCGAGCCATCAAGTTGGTATACGTATTATTATCCACCACGGTATTGTACTCATCCGGGCCCGTCACGCCGTGGATACAAAACTTGCCGCCTTGCCGGTTGGAGTAAAATCCCAAATCGAGCCACAGGCGGGCCGTCTCGACCAACATTTCTACGCCTTCGTCAAAGAGAAATTCCTCGTCCCCGGTGGCTTGCACATATTTTCTCAGTGCGTACATGATATCGGCGTTAATGTGATATTGAGCCGTTCCCGCCGCGAAATATGCCGAGGCCTCTTCGCCATTGATCGTACGCCAGGCAAACATGGCGCCTTTCTGGTTCAATTGGCGCGCACGTTGCCGGGCCATATCGAGCAGACCATGCCGAAAGCGAAGGAGGTTCTTCGCAATGCGCGGGGCCGTATAGATGAGGAAGGGCAGGACGTAAATTTCGGTGTCCCAAAAATAATGGCCTTCGTAAGCTTGGCCTGTCAACCCTTTAGCCGGGACACCGGTCGTATCGGCGCGCGCCGACGCTTGCAGGACATGAAACAGATTAAAGCGAATCGCTTGCTGTACTTCGGTGGTCGATCGCTTGGCACTGGTCGAATCGACGGTAATCTGCACATCGCTGCGCTCCCAAAAGTCCTGCATATACTGCTCTTGCCCTTGCAGCAAGCGGGGAAAACCGTCTGCGACCGCCCGGTCGAGCGTGCGTTCCACGCGGGCACACATTTCCTCCGGCGGGGCGGTGCGGCTTGTGTGATAAGCCATGAATTTCGTCAGCGCGATGCGCTGTCCCGGCTGCGCATCGATGCTGGCCACCACTTGTCCGGCATCTTCGGTGTAGCGTGTTTGCCAGCTCACGGCACAGTCCGTTTCGAGTCGATGGTCGATGGCACAGGACAAGATCATCCGGCTATGCGCCGTGGCATGGCACAGGACAATGCGGGGCTCCTTCGCGTAGCTGCTGCGGGGATGCAGCACTTTGCCGGGAAACACTTTGGCTTGTCTCGGATCGTGATTCGTCCGCTTGGCCGCCGGCTCATTCGCGATCAATTCCGATGAGAGCACCAGCGGGGCGGCTGCATTGAGCATGGTCACCTGTAAAAAAATAGCAGCCAGATGCCGGTGTTCGAAGGAGACGAGCCGGCGTGAGGTGATCAAGACCCGTTTTCCGGCCGGCGTTTCCCAGATAACCTCGCGGTCGAGTGTGCCGGACTTCATATTGAGGCGCCGATCGAAACTGAGGACGTGGGCATTAGGCAACCAGAACGGCTCATCGTCGACATAGAGTTTGACGATCTTGGTATCGGTCGCATTCACAATGGTTTGCCCGGCCGTGGCCAGACCGTAGGCTCCTTCCGGATACAGAATCGGCCATGATTCATAAAAGCCGTTGATGAACGTGCCGTTCTGGCCGATGGGCCCGCCTTCCTCAAAACAGCCCCGCATGCCGAGATAGCCGTTTCCAAGGGCAAACATCGTTTCGCCTTGCTCCAGCAAGTCGGGCGCAAATTGTTTCTCCACCATGTTCCATTCGTCGGGCGGATAGAGATGAGGGGCTGGTTGAAAACGAGGACGATGAATCATGAACGTTCAGGTGAGTAGGGTGAGCGGGTCAGGCCGGACGCTATGCTGTGCTGAGATTTCATCGTGACCGAAGGCTATGTCTGCTGCGTGTGAGGCAAGAGATCGGATAAATCATCCGCCACGATGTCTGCCCCCTGTTGCCGTAATGCGTCGGCTTGATGTCGGCGATCCAACCCGATGACCAGACCGAAGCCGCCTGCACGCCCTGCCGCCACCCCCGCTTGGGCGTCCTCAATCACGATGGCCCGCTCAGGAGGAACATTCAGCCGCCGTGCGGCTTCAAGAAACGTGTCCGGGGCGGGCTTGCCGCGAAGATGGAGCCGCTGCGTTTCGAGGCCGTCGATACGGGTATCGAACAGCGCTGTCAATCCGGCGGATTGCACCACCTGTTTGCAATGGCTGCTAGAGGAGACGACCGCCGTTTTGAGGCCGCGATCGCGGGCCAGTCGAAGGAATCGCACCGTTCCTTCGTAGACCTCCACGCCCGACTCCCGGAGGTACGCCTCAAAGTACCCGTCCTTTTTTTTGCCCAAGCCGTAGATGGTGTCGGCG
>JAICXS010000343.1 GCA_025934615.1 Nitrospiraceae bacterium | reverse complement strand
TGGTTGCCGAATCGAGCCGCCGGTATCGGACCCCAAGGCCGCCGCACATTCGTCGGCCGCCACAGCCGCTGCCGACCCGCCGCTGGAGCCACCCGGCACGTAGGCCGGGTTCCACGGGTTTCGGCTTGGGCCAAAGGCTGAATTTTCCGTCGAGGAACCCATGGCAAACTCATCCAAATTGGTCTTCCCCAGCAGAAGATAGCCTCGTTCCCGCAATTTCGTGACAACCGTGGCATTGTAGGGTGGTACGAATCCAGCCAGCATGTGCGAAGCACACGTCGTCAGCAGCCCTTCCGTGCAGATATTATCTTTGATTGCGATCGGCATGCCCATTAAGGGAGTGGTCTTCCGCCACCCCTTCAATCGTTCATCCAATGCTTCAGCGTAGGCCATCGCCGAATCCTTAGCGAGCGTCACATAGGCTTTAATTCTCGGTTCGACTTGATTGATACGCAGTGAATACGCCCGCACTATGTCCTGCGCCGTGATATCGCCCTTGGTGAACCGGTCTTGCAGTTCATGGAGAGTCAGTTTGTGTAGGGACATGAGTGTGCTTACGGTAATCCGTATGTGAGACGGCTTGGTTTAATGCGCAGATCGAGAATGCGTAGGTTTGTGGTGTGAGATGTGATTCTTGTCATCCACGAGAATGATTTTGGGCTGATGGCGTTTGGCCTCATCTTCGGCATAAAACTCGTAGCAGAAGATAATCACTTTGTCCCCGACGACGGCCTTTCGAGCCGTCGGCCCGTTCAAGACAATTTCACCGCTGCCGCGCGTTCCCGCCATAGCATAGGTGGTGAACCGCTCACCGTTATTCAAGTTCGAAATCATGACCAGTTCAAACGGCAAAATGCCGGCGGCCTCCAACAGATTTTCATCGATGGTGATACTGCCTTCATACTCCAGACAGGCCTCGGTGACGGTCGCGCGATGAATTTTGGCCCGCAACATTTGTCGTAACATAGTGAAGCCCTCGCTAGTCGTTAAACGTTATTCGTTATTCGTAAAGGAGTGCAAGTACGGTTAACGAATAACAATTAACGTTCCTCTAAAATCTTCGGGACGCGGAAATACCCGCCATCCGAATCTGGAGCATTCATCACAGCCTGCTCCACCGACAAGCTCGGCCGTGCCCGATCCTCGCGCAAGACATTTGTCTGGTCCAACACCGTGGCGGTGGGCTCCACTCCCGTCGTATCCCAGGATTTAAGTTCCTCGATATAGGTGAGGATGCTGCTCAACTGTTTGCTGAATGCATCCTTCTCGCCCTCGGTAATCTCTAACCGAGCCAATTTGGCGACATGTTCCACTTCTTGTTTGGAAATCTGCATCTTAAGCTCTCAGCGATCAGCATTCAGCCCCAGATTAACATAGTCAATAGAAGAAATTCTTGTGGCTGATATTGATAAAATCACAGGCTGTTCAAAAAGGCCATTCAACGAGGCCATTCAACGAGGCCGCAGCCGAGAAAAACCGCAGGCGTAGCGCCATTTCACCCACCAGCCTGAGCCGGCCGCGACCGTTCTTTGCCCCAGGCACCTGAGGGAAGGAGCGCGTCCCGGCGAGCTTGGCAGGACGAAGGGTGTAATGGGGCCTTTTTCAGCATCCTGCTATTCCACCGTCACGCTCTTGGCCAGATTCCGCGGCTGATCCACATCCGTCCCACGCAGGACGGCGACGTGATAGGCCAGCAACTGCAGGGCCACGACAAAGAGAATCGGCGTCAGCAATTGCGGCACGTCGGGAATCGTAAAGACGGCATCGGCGGCTTTGCCTAGGTCACGCTCACCCTCGCTCACGAACGCGATGACGGGGGCGTTTCGGGCCTTGACCTCCATGAGATTACTCACGGTCTTTTCGTATAGACGATCGCGCGGCGCCAGCACGACGACCGGCATGTCCTTATCGATCAAGGCAATCGGTCCATGTTTCATCTCGCCGGCCGCATATCCCTCGGCATGGATATACGAAATTTCTTTCAGCTTCAGGGCGCCTTCGAGTGCGATTGGATAATTGATGCCGCGGCCCAAATAGAGAAAATTCCGCTTCATATAGTAGCGTTTCGCAATCGCCACGATTTCAGCTTCACGCTTGAGAATATGCTCGACGCGCATCGGTAAGGAGACCACGCGCTCCAGCCAGATCCGCCCATCATTCGCGTTGAGCGTGCCCCGCACCCGACCCAAATGCAGCGCGAGCATATAGAGCGCCGTCAATTGAGCCGTAAAAGCCTTGGTCGAGGCCACGCCGATCTCAGGTCCGCAATGCGTGTAGATCACTCCATCGGACTCACGAGCGAGGGTGCTGCCGACCACATTGACGATGGACATGACGCGAGCGCCTTTCAACTTGGCTTCGCGCGCCGCGGCGAGCGTATCGGCCGTCTCTCCGGACTGCGAGATCGTGATAAAAAGATCGTCTTTCTCAACCAACGGATCGCGGTAGCGGAATTCAGACGCAATATCGACTTGCACGGACGCTTTCACCATTTCTTCCAATAAATACTTCCCAACTAAGCCGGCATGCCAGGACGTGCCGCACGCGACGATCCAAATCTTCTTCGCTGCGATCAATTGCGCTGACGTGAGGCTCAAATCCGGCAGATCGGCCTCACCGGTCTCAAACGAATAGCGGCCTCGGAGCGTATCGAGAATCGTTTGCGGCTGCTCGTGGATTTCTTTCAACATGAAATGAGGATACCCGCTTTTTTCCGCCGCCTCCGAGTCCCAGGTGATCGCGGTCGTGGCGCGTGTCACCGGATGCCGTTGTGCATCTATCACACGAATGTCTGTCGGAGTGACGACCGCTAAATCGCCCTCCTCCAAGTAGATCACATCTCGTGTGTGCGCGAGCATCGCCATGACATCGGACGCCACCAAACTCGATTTGCCGCTCCGGCCGATGACCAGCGGACACCCGGATCGAGCCACGACCAGGCTATGGGGTTCGCCCTCGCACACGGCCGCAATGGCATAGCTGCCGCGGATCTCTTTCGTCGCCGCCTGGACCGCATCGGAGAGACCTTGTCCTTGCTTCATGTATTTGGCGACGAGATGAGCCACGACTTCAGTGTCGGTTTCCGATTCAAAATGGTAGCCTTCCTTTTGAAGCTGTTGCTTGAGCGGCAAGTAGTTTTCGATAATGCCGTTATGGACCAAGACGCAGCCGCCCGAACGATGTGGATGCGCGTTTTGCTCGGATGGTTTCCCATGAGTCGCCCATCGGGTGTGGCCGATTCCCGTGGTTCCGCTGAGCGCCTTCTTACTCAAGGTCTTTTCCAGATTGGTTAATTTGCCGACGCTGCGGCGGACCTCGATCTTTCCATTATGGTGAATGGCAATACCGGACGAATCATAGCCTCGATATTCCAGCCGCTTTAGACCATTGATCAGGATGGGAACCGCGTCTTGATCACCGACGTAGCCAACGATCCCGCACATGTTACTTTCCTCCAGCTTTTGGCGGACGCTTTACCTTTGACACGAGAGGCGAGGGGCGCGGGGCGCGGGGCTGACCGCTCGCCTTGATTCGTGCGTTCCCTTTTCTTTGAGAAACGACCTCACCCTGGCCGCTCGCCGCTTGCCTCTCGTCGGGCTCGC
>JAICXS010000231.1 GCA_025934615.1 Nitrospiraceae bacterium | reverse complement strand
GAAGCCTACCGCCCTGCAGCATGCTCCACTTTCGTTAACTCCTGACATTCTCCAATTACGAGCGTGGCGCATGCCTGACATAATTATGTACGAGCATGGGACCGACGAATGGTGGGTCGCGCCGTTGGACGATCAATTGCCTTTGATTCGGCTCAATCACGTTGGGCTGGAATTGCTCACCGCCATCGACGGGCATGCGCGCGTCGGCACCTTACTCGATCGCTTTGGGAAATGGGTCTGTGGGCCGGACGGCGAGACCGGTCAGTGGCACTTGGAACGATGGTCCTTGCCGAACTACGCCTTGTGTTATTTTGGGACTGAACCGCCGAGTGGCGACCGGCATGGCGCCAAGTGGGACTTGCTCTTACAAAGTATTCGAGAAGGATGGTCCGGCAAGGAAGGATTTGAAGATGGTCAGCATCTCACCGATTTTCACCTGCGAGACATCACGAAACGAGACGGCCATTTCGACACGATCGAGACCACGGTGTCTCATCTGTTCCGCGAGCCAAGCGAAGCGCTCCAGGGGTTAACCTATGGTCGGTTGCTGGCGCGCCATCTTCGCCGGCGAGGCTGGTGGAATCCAAAGCCGCGCATCGTCTTGGAAGTCGGCGGAGGCTTGGGGTATGTCGCACGCGAATTGGCGGCCGAATTCTCTCCGGCGGAGCGGGAGAGCGTCCGCTATCTGTTTCTGGACATTACTAAGCCGTTTCTAAAATCACAACTTGATCTCGGCCGAGACGGTGGATGGAATGCGCGCGGCCTGCAGGCCAATGGTGAATGGTTGCCGCTTCGAGATGCCAGCATCGATCTAGTGATCGATAATGAAAACCTTGCCGATATGACGCCGGTTCGACTGACGCGCGCGGAAGTGCAGTCAAGCATGGGGGCGTCCGCGCTCAATCAAGAGGCGATCGATTGGATGCGCCGCATCCGATTGCCGCTCGACGCCAACCTTCCCGACGACTTTTTATTTAATCTCGGTCCTATCCGGTTTGTTGCCGAATTGTGGCGAGTGTTGCGGCCGGGAGGCCGCGCGGTGCTGATTGAATTCGGCATTGAATCCGGCTGGCCGGCGCCCGTCAAACTGCCGGGACATACCGAATACGAGGTGCAATACAGCCATCTCCGACATGCCGCCCGGTGGTTGGGATTTCAAGAACAGTATTTCGCCCTACCGCAATTTATGGTGCTTAAGCCGGATACGCCGTTACTCTGCACGGGCGCGGCGTATGCTATTCAGCGATTCTGCCACCATTTAGGAAAGCCGTTTGCCATTCGAGCGTATACCGAACCGGAATTAAAGAACGCACTCGGCGACATGCTGCCCCGCCTGGTGGGCTGCCATTATCATGAATTGATCGATCCGGCATGGTTTGGACTATGGGATTTCAAAGTTCTGTTGTTGGAAAAGCCCGGCGCCGCTCCCCGCCCCGCGTTCCAAGAGACCAAAGGGTTCCGCTGGTATTCCCAACGATAGCGCCCTGTCCATCGATACGCGACCTTCAGCATTGAATCAATCGTGTTTGAATTGTGTGGCCAGTTCATATGGCTTGAAGACGCCCCGTTCAGTGATGATGGCAGTGACTAAGTCGGCCGGGGTGATGTCGAACGCAGGATTAAGGACTTCCACTCCAAGTGGGGCGATGGGATGGCTTCCGTGAATTGAGGTGACTTCCTCGGCGTTGCGCTGCTCGATCGTTATACGATCTCCTGATGAGGTCGCCAAATCGATTGTCGAATAGGGCGCGGCAACATAAAACGGAATGCCGTGTGCTCTAGCGAGGACGGCCACGGAATAGGTCCCGATCTTGTTCGCCACATCGCCATTGGCGGCAATACGATCGGCTCCGACGACACAGAGATGGATCAACCCTTGGCGCATGATCGATCCAGCCATGTTATCCGTAATCAACGTCACGGGTATTTTGTCCTGCATGAGTTCCCAAGCGGTCAAGCGGGCGCCTTGCAGCACCGGACGCGTTTCATCGGCAATCACGCGAATCTTTTTTCCCTGTTCCCACGCCGCACGCACGACACCCAGCGCAGTCCCATACCCGCCCGTGGCCAGCGCGCCGGCATTGCAGTGCGTCAGAATCGTATGGCCGTCATGAACGAGCGCGGCGCCATGTCGGCCCATCGCCTTGTTCATCGCAATGTCTTCGTCAAGAATCCGTTGCGATTCTTCGATGAGCGCACGCTTGACCTCCATCACCGCTCGGCCTCGCAATGACGCGAGCGTACGTTTCATCCGCTCGATCGCCCAGAAGAGATTTACAGCGGTGGGCCTCGTGGCAGCCAAATGGTCGCAAATGCCGCCGACTGCCTTGACGAAGGCCTCGTAATCCGCCGTGTCGATGCCTTGTGCGCCAAGCGCCACACCCATCGCCGCGGTCACGCCAATCGCAGGCGCGCCACGCACACGCAGCTCTCGAATTGCCATTGCCACGGTCCGATAATCGCGGCAGTTGACAAACTCGACGTGCTCCGGCAATCGGCTCTGATCCAGCAGCCTCACGGCGCCCTCTTTCCATTCAACCGTAGGGATCATCGTTCGCCTATATTCTTGTTATTTACCTAACGCCCGATCGCCCTCTTATCCGGGGCGTAGCGTCTAGATGTCCATCCACCGGTTCCAGAGCTTGAGGAGATTGTCTTGCTCAGCAGCCGGCATGGCCCACCCAAAGGCAACCGGCTGAATGAGGTCGCCGCGAGCCGACCGGATCATCAGGTCGGACGAGGATAACTTGGCGACAATTTGAATCGCCCCATTGCGATCGGTGCGCAGGATCCGAGATCCCTGACGCCGATACGCGTCCAATACCGGCGCTGTCGGATGGCCATATGAATTGGCCCGCCCGACGGAAATCACGGCCACCTCAGGCGGTGCACCCGCAATCCATCCCTCATGCAAGGAACTGCGTCCGCCATGGTGAGGAACCTTCACCACTCTTCCGCTGAACCATGGATCGTGCTGCAGTCGCGCAATCGTACTCGTTTCAATATCCGCGGTAAAGAGGAAGGAATGCGGACCGCAATCGAGCCTCGTTACAATCGAACGGTTATTGAGTCTACTGCCGTTGTTCACCTTCCCGGACTTCAGCGCGGTGGCTCCTGCCTCGGGAGGATTCAATACACGTAGGCGGCACGGCCCTGTGTCGACGACCATTTGCCCTTCCTCAGCCACGTCTTCCGGTACGCGACGGGCGTGCAGTTCCTCTTGCAGCCGGGCATAGAAGACTTCATCGCGTCCCATACCATTGTGCCAATACCGCCCTACATCGAATTGTTTCACCGTCCACGCCAGCCCGCCGATATGATCGAGCTGCGGATGTGTGCCAATGACATGATCAATATGGCTGATCCCTCGATCCCATAAGTAGGGCGCGATGACTGCGCGCCCGATATCCAGCGTCTCATATGTCGCGCCGCCGTCTATGAGAATGGTTTGCCGATCAGGTAATTCAATTAGACAGGCGTCCCCCTGCCCCACGTCTAGGAACGTCACCCGCAAGGTCTCTCCATCGGACCACGGACGAGGAGACCACATCCAGCCGATCAGAATGAGCAGCACCATAGCGGCACTGCTTCGTTTGAGCCATACAGATCGGAAAGGCCACATCGCCATCGCCAGGAACAGATAAAATGCCAGGATAACCGGAAGACTCGGCGACGCAACATGCCACTCCGCGTGCGGAATATGGCCCAGCGTCTCGACGAGGCGCAAAACGATATCGCCGACGGTTTGGTTGATGTCGCTTGCCGGCAAGGTGTCGCCACCGATCATCAAATACCAGATCGCGGAAACTAACCCGATCGGAACCAGCACAAATCCCGCGATCGGAATGATAATGAGATTGCCAATTAGGCCGACCCACGGAATCTGATTAAAATAGTAGGCCACGACGGGCAGCGTCACGAGTGTCACTCCGCCGGTCATCCAACAGTAGGCCCGGAACCAGTTCCTGAGCCGAACAATTTTCGAGGGAGGTACGGATTCCTCTGCATCTTCCATATTGTTTTTGCGATCGGTTCGTTGCAGAACGAGCGCAATCGCCAAGACGGACAAGAAGGACAGTTGAAAGGAAATGTCGAAGAGAGCTTTGGGATCGTGCAGGACAATGAGCCACGCGGCAACCGCCAAAGTCAGAAGGATGTTGCTGTGGCGCCCCATCCAGACCGCGAGCAGAAACAGCAGAATCATGACCAAGGACCGAATGGTGGCGAGTTGCGCTCCTGCCAAGAGCGTATAAAAGACGACCGGCGGGACCGTCAGCACGGCCGCCAGACGAGTGGGAGTCGTGTAGCGGGAAAGATGGAGGAGCCAGGTCGGCGGTAACAATCGGCAGGCATTGCGAATAAGAAAGAACGACGCCACCGCGATGAGACCGAGGTGCGACCCGGAGATCGACAAAATATGTACAGTGCCGGTCGCCATGAAGAGATCGCGGATTCCGGGAGCAATATAATCAGGCTCTCCAATGATCATGCCGAGGTAGAGACCCAATGCCGCGTCGTGCAGTGAGGCCGCAGCCGCTTGGCGAATCCGATCCCGCCATTCATCGATCGTTCTCCATACCATCCATCGCCGATCATCGGTCATGAATGGCTGTTTGGCGATCCGACCGGCGCCGGACACCGAGGCCACTGCGTCGATGCCTTGCCGTTCCAGGTAGGCTTCGTAATCGAATCCACCTGG
>JAICXS010000372.1 GCA_025934615.1 Nitrospiraceae bacterium | reverse complement strand
GGTTGCAGGAAGACGCCGAAGCCGCAGCAGAGTTGACTGATCAGACGGCAGATCGGCCCAAGGTCGGACGGTCGTAGCATCGAACTGGAATGCCATAACCCGTGCTGTTCTCAGCGCTTCATGTCTCAATGCCTTTTGAGACGTGAAGCCAGTACAGAATGTATGACGTACTCGGCTCATCGACTAGACCGCTATTGAGGATTGTATGTTGGATGAAACTCTGCGGATGGGGCTCACGTTCGACGATGTGATTCTGATCCCCGCGAAATCTGAAGTGCTGCCGAGTGAAACCAATACTCAGACGTACGTGTCGCGTCATATTGCCATCAACATTCCGATCGTGAGTTCGGCGATGGACACCGTCACGGAATCTCGACTCGCAATCGCGCTGGCTCGGGAAGGCGGCATTGGGGTCATTCATCGCGTGTTGTCGCCGGTCGATCAGGCGGCCGAGGTCGATAAGGTCAAAAAGTCAGAAAGCGGGATGATCCTCGATCCGATCACCATCGCGCCGGATCAAACGATTCGAGAAGCCTTGCAGCTTATGGCTAAGTTTCGGATCTCAGGCATCCCGGTCACGAAGCAGGGGAAACTGGTCGGCATTTTGACGAATCGCGATCTCCGTTTCGAAAGCCGGATGGATCTGACCGTCGCCCAGGTTATGACAAAGGACAATCTGATCACCGCGCCGGAAGGCACGACCTTGGAGAAGGCGCGCGAGATCCTTCACGAGCATCGCATCGAGAAACTCTTGGTGGTCGATAAGCAATTCGATCTCAAAGGACTCATCACGATCAAAGACATCGAGAAGCGCATTCAGTATCCGCATGCGTGCAAAGACGAACACGGCCGTTTGCGCGTCGCGGCGGCAGTCGGCGTGGGGCCTGAGACCGAGGAGCGGGTTGACCTTTTGACCAAAGCGGGTGTCGATATGGTAGTAGTCGATACCGCACACGGCCATGCCCGAAGCGTGCTCGATACCGTCAAACTGATTAAGCGCTCGCATCCGAAACTTGAATTGGTCGCGGGCAATATTGCGACGGCGGATGCGGCGAAGGATCTGGCGGAAGCAGGGGTCGATGCGGTGAAGGTCGGTGTGGGTCCCGGCTCCATTTGCACCACGCGCGTCGTGTCGGGCGCCGGCATGCCGCAATTGACCGCGATCATGGATTGCGCCAAGGCGCTGAGTGGGAGCGGCATTCCTATCATCGCCGACGGCGGCGTCAAATTTTCCGGCGACATCACCAAGGCGCTGGCGGCCGGCGCCTCGTCGGTCATGATCGGCGGCTTGTTAGCCGGGACCGAAGAGTCGCCCGGCGAAACGGTCCTCTATCAAGCCCGGACGTATAAGGTCTACCGTGGAATGGGTTCACTGGGCGCTATGGAAAAGGGGGGCAAGGACCGCTATTTTCAAGCAGGACGGGCGGCTTCCAAGCTGGTGCCTGAAGGTATTGAAGGGCGCGTGCCGTATAAGGGGACATTATCCGGCGTCATCTACCAGCTTGTGGGCGGCGTCAAATCCGGAATGGGATATTGCGGCTGCAAGACTATTACCGACCTCCAGAACAATGCCCGATTCATCCGGCAAACCTTGGCAGGGCTTAAAGAAAGCCACGTGCACGATGTCATCATTACGAAAGAAGCGCCGAATTACAGAACGGATTGGGAATAATGAAGCAGCGGTCAGCGATCAGCCATCAGCCGTCGGCGAGACACGAAAAAGGATTGAGTCGCTCCTCCTCTAACGTAAATGCGACCACTTCGCCCAGTGTCTTGCGAGCTGAGGTTGAACGCTGACGGCTGAATGCTGACGCATGGAATTCTGGCATGATCGCATCCTGATCCTCGACTTCGGCTCTCAGTACACACAACTGATTGCCCGCCGCATCCGCGAGGCGCGGGTCTATTCTCAGATCCTTCCCTGTACGGCATCCTTGGCTACCATTGAAGCGTACCGACCGAAGGGCATTATTCTGTCCGGTGGTCCGTCAAGCGTCTACGACCGCAAAGCGCCGAAAGTCCCCAAAGAGGTCTTCGATCTCGGTGTTCCTATCCTGGGTATTTGCTATGGGATGCAACTCGTGACCCATCTTCTCGGCGGCGAAGTGGCCAAGGCCAATCATCGGGAGTATGGCCGAGCCGAATTGTTGATCGACGATGCGTCTGATGTGCTGAAAAAATTACCGGCTCGATCGCGTACTGTGTGGATGTCCCATGGCGATCGCATCGAACGTATGCCCAAAGGGTTCCGCGCCATTGCCCATACGGACAATTCACCGGTCGCCGCGATGAAGTCGGTCGGCGGCGGGCGCCACATCTACTGCTTGCAGTTCCATCCCGAAGTCGCCCATACGGCGGGCGGTGTGCAGATTCTGAAGAACTTCGTTTATGACGTCTGTGGGTGCCAGCCTACCTGGACGATGAGTTCCTACGTCGATACAGCGGTCAAGATCATTCAAGAACGGGTGGGCACTGGGAAAGTCATTTGCGCATTGAGTGGTGGCGTCGATTCTTCAGTCGCCGCGGCGCTCACGTCACGCGCTGTTGGATCGCAGCTCACGTGTATCTTCGTCGATAACGGATTGCTGCGAAAGGAAGAACGGGCAAAGGTGCAAAAGAGTTTTGCGCAGATGGATCTCGATCTGCACGTCTTGGATCGCTCAACTGAATTTCTTAGCGCACTGAAGGGCGTGACCGATCCTGAGCGCAAGCGCAAAATCATCGGGCGTCTGTTCATTAAAAATTTCGAGCGCGAAGCGACGCGCTTAGGAAAAGTGGACTATCTCGTCCAGGGCACGTTGTATCCGGACGTCATCGAAAGCGTCAGCTTCAAAGGACCCTCGGCGACGATCAAAACCCACCACAATGTCGGCGGGTTGCCGACAAGAATGCGGCTGCGTCTCGTGGAGCCGTTGCGGGAATTGTTTAAGGACGAGGTGCGAGTGCTCGGTAAGGAATTGGGATTACCCGATGACATTGTCGGGCGCCATCCTTTTCCAGGTCCAGGGTTGGCGATCCGCGTGCTCGGCGCCGTGACACCGCAGCGGTGCATGATGTTGCGGGAGGCCGATGCCATTGTGGAACAGGAGATTCGCCAATCCGGTCTGTACGCAGAGACGTGGCAGGCCTTTGCCGTGCTTCTGCCGATCCGTACAGTCGGGGTCATGGGCGACCAACGAACCTACGAATATGTGGCGGCTGTTCGCGCCGTCACGAGCCTCGACGGCATGACGGCCGATTGGGCGAAACTTCCGCATGAGGTACTCGGGAAAATATCGAATCGCATCATCAATGAAGTGCGCGGGGTCAATCG
>JAICXS010000341.1 GCA_025934615.1 Nitrospiraceae bacterium | reverse complement strand
GGCCATGCGCTGGGGGCCGTATAGTAACGTTTCCCAACTCAAGGCTATATGGGTGTGATGATCGTGAATACCACTGAGCCGAGATTGCTTCAACCTCTCGATGGGTCGCCATCGGACATCGAGACATATCAACGTGTCGGCGGATATCAGGCCTGGCAAAAATGCGTCCAGGGGATGACTCCCGAGTCGATCGTCAATGAACTGTAGCAGTCGGGCCTACGTGGTCGCGGCGGAGCTGGATTTCCCACGGGAATCAAGTGGGATAAAGTCCTCAATCACCGCATCAAAGAGCGCTATTTCGTCTGTAATGCCGGCGAGCATGAACCGGGCACGTTCAAGGATCGCTATCTACTTAAGCAGTTCCCGCACCAATTGCTTGAGGGCTGTCTCATCGCTTCCTATTCGGTGAACGCCAAAGCGTCCTTTATTTATGTCAATCACGAATATCATGAAGAGCAGGCCAATTTGAAAGAGGCGATTGCACAGGCGAAGGCCAAAGGGCTCGTGGGGAAGAACATATTGGGAACCGGAGTCGATTTAGACATCGAACTGTTTTCAGGTCACGGCAGCTATGTGGCCGGGGAAGAGACAGCCATGTTGGAATCGATGCAAGGCCGGCCGGCGATGCCTCGGCAAAAACCACCTTTCTATCCCACCGACTTCGGACTCTATGGAAAACCGACGCTGGTGAACAATGTCGAAACGCTGTGCAATATCCCGCGCATCCTCCTGAAAGGCGCCGGGTGGTTTACCCAGGTCGGCACGGAGAAGTGTCCGGGGACGATGATGTTTTCACTCAGCGGTGCGGTGACTACGCCGGGCGTGTATGAAAAGCCCATGGGCATTACGATTCGGCAGCTCATCGAAGAATGCGGTGGTGGTGTGCCGGGTGGACGACACGTCAAGGCCGTCTTTCCTGGCGGGCCGGCGTTTTCGATGGTGACGGCGGAGCAACTTGACCTCGCCATGGATTTCGATTCGCTGAAGAAAGCCGGCACCGGACTCGGCTCAGCGGGGGTCATCGTCGTCGATGATGCTACCTGTATGGTATCTCAGACATTGAAGTTTTCGAATTTCTTCAAAGGGGAAAGCTGCGGTCAGTGTCCATCCTGCCGCATGGGCACGATTAACTTGGCCACCCTGATGGCCAAGATCGAGAACGGTGAAGGCACACAAAAGGATCTCGATAGCTTGATGCAACTTTGTGGATTTGTGAAGGGGACGGGCTATTGCACGCTCGTGACCGGTGCGGCTGTCCTCGTCCAAAGCAGCCTCCGGCTCTTCAAGCATGAATTTGAAGAACATATTGCGTTGAAGCGTTGCCCGTATCAGTCGGCTGGTGTCGAGACCGGTTCTCATGCCTGATTCGGGCTGATATTGCCTTGGTATAATGTTGGATCATGCCAAAAGTCACATTTCTTCATCCTGAAGGGAAAAGCGGAGACGTCACACGCGGGCAGTCTCTCCTGGAGGCGGCAGAATCGCTTGGCTTTCCCCTCAATCATGACTGCGGTGGCAATGCCTCCTGCACGACGTGTCGCGTGGAAGTTCAAGTTGGAGAAGACAATTTGTCGGAAATCGACTTCGACGAACAAGACCTTCTGGATCGTGAAGCGCTTTCCGAGCGATGGCATCGGCTCGGATGCCAAGCGCGTGTGCTTGGGGATGTCGTTGTGCGTGTGCCGGAGCAGAAGTGGGAAGCCCCAGGGTCGATGGACCGGGAGAAAGTTGAAGAGTTGCAACGGACATTAGCGGAGATAGGAAAACCTCGTTCATAAAGGAGAGCAGCATGGTCACGATTACACCAATGGCGGAGCAGAAGATCAAGGAATTGATGCAGGAAGAGAAGGACACGGTGGGATTGCGCGTGTACGTCCGTGGCGGCGGCTGTCACGGGTATCAGTACGGCATGGCCTTTGAGACGAAGATCGGCGAGGACGATAGCATCATTGAAAAGGGCGATGTCAAAGTCATTATGGATTCACAGAGTGCGCCGTTGCTGAGCGGCGCGGAAGTCGATTATGTCGATAGCCTTCAGGGCTCTGGCTTTGCCATCAAGAATCCACAAGCCAAGACCACGTGCGGCTGCGGAAGTTCATTCAGCGCATAATTCGATTGTGCCATCGTGGGCCGGCGCTCGTCGATTAACGGAGTCCGGCCCATTGTGTTTGTGGTACTGATGCTTGCATCGAGCAGCGAGAATGGACGAAGAGTATGACTGAAACTGCCATACTGACGCGTCGCTATAAATTTGCGGCCTCGCATCGTCTTCACTCGGAATGCTTGTCCGGCGAAGAGAATACGAAAATCTTCGGCAAATGCAATAATCCGAACGGACACGGCCACAATTATCAGGTTTACGTGAGCGTCAGAGGCCCCATCGAACCGCACGCCGGTAGGGTGACCGATGTTGGAGCGTTGGATCGTATTGTGGCCGATACTATTATTCATCGTTTCGATCATCGGGATTTGAATCTCGATCCGGCTTTTGCAGGGCGGACCACAACCGGTGAAAATGTCACGCGATTGATTTGGGATTTGTTGGCTGCGAAAATTCCTGGCGGTGACCTCCACAAGGTTGGATTAGTGGAAACGCGCGATAATTATTTTGAGTATTCGGAGCGGCAGGGATAGCGTCTGTGTGCACGCACCGCCCATATAAGAATGTGCCCGGTGAACGTGCTCAGACGAGTATTCCCGTCGCCCCGAATAGTCCGGCGAGAGGTTTATAAGACAGATGGGCACGCGGACAAAAAAGGTGATGCAGCAAACGATGGAGGCTGGACGAAACGGGCATCCCACCGAATTGCTCGAGATGGTTGAGCGGATGTTGGTGGTGTTGGGCGAAGACCCGAAGCGGAACGGGTTGCTCAAAACGCCGGAGCGAGTGTCCAAAGCCCTTCAGTTTATGACGGCCGGCTACACGAAAGACATCGATGCGCTGCTCAATGGCGCCCTGTTTCCCATCGAGTATGACGAGATGGTGATTGTGAAGGATATCGATTTCTTCAGTATGTGCGAACATCATCTGCTCCCCTTTTTCGGACGATGCCACGTGGGATACATGCCGAACAAGAAAGTGGTCGGGCTCAGCAAGATCCCTCGATTAGTAGACGCCTTTAGCCGTCGGTTACAAGTGCAAGAACGGCTGACTGTCGAGATAGCGGAAACGTTGCAGTCGAAACTTAAAGCGCACGGTGTGGCCGTCGTCATGGAAGCCCGTCACCTATGCATGATGATGCGCGGCGTAGAAAAACAAAACACGGTAGCGGTTACCAGTTCCATGTTGGGAGTCTTTCGAAATCAACTGCAGACCCGCGAAGAATTCCTCAAGCTCATTCATTCCAATCACGACTAGCCTCTCGGGCCTCAAGTACTTGAGTAAGGAGGTCACTCACTAATCGGCCGTTCAAAAATGCTTTGTTACTGATTTACCAATTACGATCGATGGATGTAAGAAACGAGCTCACCGCCTGATTAAACGCCTGCGGGTTTTCAAGATTCGACACATGACCGGCATCTGGAAGTACCGCTAAATGAGCATTCGGTATGCGTTCCGCCATGAGTCTCGCGTCGGACGGGGGCGTCCCTTGGTCCAGTGCTCCGACCAGGACGAGTGT
>JAICXS010000293.1 GCA_025934615.1 Nitrospiraceae bacterium | reverse complement strand
TTGGTCAACTATTCTGATGGGTGCGATGTATCTACACCTGCCTGTCTAAGGCTGGGGTGTTGCATTGTTGCAAAGGAGACGGTAATGGACAATTCCAGATTGGTAAGAATGCATCGTGTGCTCATGCGTGGACTTATAGTTGCAGGAATCATTGTTAGCCTTCCTAGCGTGCCAACGGCATTGGCGGCCGACCCTCCTCCGTCCACGCCTTCAACGTCCGACGTGCCTAGCAGCCGGACTCCAATACAACCAGACATGCCAGGTGAGCCTAGCGGCAAGATGAGAGAGGGAATGCAAAAATTCCGACAAGCGTGTGAGGGTGATGTCAAACAATTCTGCCCGAACATCAAACCAGGTGGTGGACGCATAGTCCAATGCTTGGAGGAACATGCCAAGGAAGTATCGGACAGTTGTAATCAAATGCTAGAGAAACGGGGACAGAGGCGGCAAAAGGAACGACAGTAAAATATTGAATCGCTCCGTCCATTAATCATTCATTGTCTTGTCTTGAGTGCAAAGGAAATGGAAACATGACATAAAAGTAAACCCGGACTGGTCCCGCATACTGTAGCCCTCTCATTTGTCACCCCTCACTCACACAGAAATGGATAAAGTAAAACATTCAGCGTCGATGGACAAATACATCGTGCTTCAGAGGATTCATTGTCTATAAAACTTGACGGCAACTGTCCCTAGTTAGAGACCTGTATAACACCTTTTCTCTATGCCAAACATCCTGCAACTACGGCCTTCCGGGCCCTTGCATGGACCATCATGCTTGCGTGCCCTGCATCCTGCGACAGTCAACTAAAGACGACAGATCTCGCAAGCACCTTCCATATCTCTTCCATTCTTGGCACTTCCAATAGGCGCGCCTCTTGCTTTGCTAGCACAATGCCAAACGAGATCCGACATACTGAAACCAATTACCCGAAAGGAAGCACGAATGCGGCGAATTCTGCCTATCATTCTGATAACGGTCGTTCTGATATTCATCAATGCGCCTCTACCATATGCAAGTGTCGTCACGATTAATCCAAGGGCCATCGGGGAACCAGAGCAGTCTTTTGCCGCGAGTTCCATCGGACTTAATTATGCGTCCGCAGTCAGCCAGACCATCACCGGAGCATTTTCGGAAACGGGAGGCGGAGCATTTAACAATTTTTATTTTCCCGATCGTACAAGCGTAGTCGATAAAACCGGCCTTAATAAAGACTATCGCCTTTCGGCGTTTTATACGGCATCAGGAACTGCGGCCCCGAGTCCGCAAGGTTTCACCGCCTCGTTTAACACCTTTGACCTTCAAATCTATGCCAATCAATCTCTCGTCGGACGGTCCACCGGCGTGGTCACTGGAACCGCCCACCTCGTTCCCGATTCACTGGTCCACGCTTCAGGCGACTTCGACGTGGTGGTGAACTTCGCAGCGGTGGGTGGATTCTTTAGCAGCAATATTCGGACGGCGGAGTTCACGGGCCTTGTCGATAGCTCGACAGTGAGCGCGGGGTCGACCTTCTATAGCGTCCATACAGGGTCAGGCAATCTGAGCTTCACCACAGGCGTGTCGCAAACACTTACGGCGTTGGACACCCTAATCGGCGGACCACAGTCTGCAATGATCTCGAACCCTGAACCGGGGACTTTCGTTTTGCTAGGCTCAGGGCTCGGGGGACTGGCAATGTTTTATTTCTGGCAGAAATGGAGGAAGACAGACATACAATTATAACAATCGCCGGTCGCAGTCGCGCAAGGACTGCGGTTGCCACATCGCCATGCCGATTAGTGTGCATAGAGAGCATGGCAGGTAATTCGTCGCCTCAAACCGTTTTCGGACTTCACTTGCCCATCTCTCGTCAATCTTGACCGCCTGTGGTAGAGTTCGCCCGCGTATCTGTACAGCAAGGGCATCATGTCGATACGGCCATCATACGGACACATTGGATTCGTTGGAGTCGGACGAATGGGCGCCAACATGGCGCGCCGACTCTGCGACACCGGGTATACCGTGCGCGCCGTGTACGATGTTGACGCGGCCAAGAGCGGCGCTCTAGAAAAAGAGCTGGGATGCGAGGCCGTGACGACTCCGGCCCATGTGGCGGAACGGTGTACAACCATCTTAACGGTGATTACAGACGATGCCGCCATGCGTCTGATTTTTGCACCGCAACAGGTCGATAGTCTCCTCTCACACGCCGACGGCCGCCTCTTCATCAACTGCGCCACCCTATCCCCTCAGATCCATGCCGAAGTGGAAACCCTCGTTGAACAGCATGGCGGGAAGAGCCTGGAAGCTTGCATGGCAAGCAGCATTTCACAAGCACGCAACGGAACCCTGTATTTGATGTGCGGCGGCAAGCCGGATACGTTTGAGGCCGCCAAACCGCTGCTTGAATCCTTAAGCGTCAGTCTCCGCTATATCGGCAAGACCGGTGAGGCGGCTAAAGTCAAGGCGTTGGTCAACATGGTGATGAACATCAATACCGCCGGCCTCGCCGAAGGACTCGGACTGGGCGCCGCCCTCGGACTGGACCTGACCATGCTCCGCGACGTATTCGGGCAGACCGGCGCGGCCTCACGGGTACTCGACACCGACGGTGAAGACATGCAGCATCGCGCACACGACTGTTACTTCTCCGCCGCCCATGCGGCCAAAGATACGGGCATTGCCGTGGCACTGGGGCAGTCCGTCGGTTTGCCGTTGCCGCTCGCCAGGACCACGCTGGAGCAATACCAACGACTGATTGCCTCCGGGAAGGGTGAGTTGGATAAGTCTGCTATCGCGGAGATTACTTTCCGAAACAGGATGAATGAGTCATGAACCTTACGGTCATTTTGACTGCGCTTCTCCTGACGTCTCTCCTTGGTTGTTCCGACAAGGATGCACAAGAGCTGTACATGACTGCTCAATTTGAAGAGCGGCAGAAGAACGTACAACACGCGAAGGACCTGTACCAGGAACTCACGACTAAATATCCAACCAGCAGCTATGCGAAAGATGCCCACGCCCGCCTCACGATCCTGAATCAGGACAAACCCAAGCAGGAATAACGCAGATGCCCTGGGCAAGGATAATTTCGCGGGAAGGGGTGCCGCGTAGTGTCTTCCAAAAACCGTTAGCAGGTCTCGGGGATCCTCAGCGGTGGACGATCAAACTTCTTGCGAATCCAGTTCAGGCTCTCGACGACCTTTGCCCGGCGCATCAACTTGCACTGCAAGGCATGTCGTCCGGGGAAATCGACCAGACTCAGGCCGAATATAATCGAAAGTACGCCTTGTCCCGGTAAGACGAGCATGATGATCCCCAACACTACGAGCAGCACGCCGAACAGGTTTTTGACCGCGCGAAGCCCCGCGCGCACCAGAGTAGGCTGCGAGTCCAGCCAGCTCTTCTTGTGTTCGTTAGCAAGATAATCGGTCGGCAATTTGACGATCACAACCGGGAGGGCGATCGCAGTCAACAGCAGCGCGATGCCGGAACCAATCGAAATCCAGAGCAGGACCTCTTTTGAGAAGATCTGTTCAATCATTCATCCACATGGCCGATCTGCGCTGCCGTCCGGAACGATTCCGCGAAAATAGACGCTCTACGGAGAGAGTCCCTTCTCACGACACATTAAAATCGATTCAGTTGTAAAGCCACTGCTCGTCGTGCGGTAGAGTTAGACGCTTTTCTCCTGATCATCAGTCTCGGATTGTGGAGGCGGAGTTGGAACGGCAGTATAGAACGACATGATACTGGCATGCTCGCGCCAGAGGGCGAGGCCGCCTACCAATCCATTCAGATTGGACACGATCGTCACATGCGCCGGGTGATCAGCGATGTCTACGTGTCGTGCATTGCCGCCACCGATGTACAAACGGTCATAGTGAAACATCTTCTCAAGTTTGTTCACCGTCTTCATTAACCGCTTGTTCCATTTGCTCTTGCCGGCTTTTTGCAGTTCGGCGTCGCTCAACTTCTTTCTCCCCACTTCAACGTTCGGAACCAAATGGCCGTTCACGAATAGCGACGAGCCGACGCCTGTCCCGAGCGTGAGCACAAGCTCTACG
>JAICXS010000500.1 GCA_025934615.1 Nitrospiraceae bacterium | reverse complement strand
GGCTTGGGGAGCGAGAAGCGAACGAAATCGGTAATCGGCTCGCCGAAGGCCGAGCTTTGCCATGACTTCGTGAGCCACGCGGCGACAGGGGCGAAAATGTCGCGGCCGTGGAAGGTGTTGCTGGTCGGCTGGCGAAAATAGTGCTCCGACGTGAGATTCCACACATGGAGCGCTTCAGCTTGATCGTAAACGGCCGAAAAAACTCCGTTGTCAGGACCTACAAGGTAGTGTTGATCAGCCGCTACAAGTATCGGGCGGCGTGGCGTTCCGACGCCTGGGTCGACTACGACCACGTGCACTGTTTTCGGCGGATAGTAGCGATAGGCCTGGCCAATTGTGATCGCGCCGTCGAGAATATCGTGCGACATCACCCCATGCGTGATGTCAATGAGCATCACCTCGGGATTGATGTTGAGGATCACGCCTTTCATGGAGCCGACAAGGTGATCGTTAATGCCGTAGTCCGTGGTGAGAGTGATGATCGGGCGCGCCAATGTCCGCTCCTATGCTGTCCACCGCATCAAAAGATTTGCGTGACGATACTTTTGACGCTAACGGACGCTTACTGCACTGTCAAGGCAAGCGGCGCGATTGAGTAACGAAGAAAGCAGCAAGAATCCGGCGGCTTATCTGTGGATCTAAGAGTGCCTACTCCTCGTCGAGATCGATCTCGCCGATGCCACCTTCAACGCTCAAGTCGATGCTCGTTGGCGTCTTTCCGTAAGCAGCATTCACATAATCGTCGCCCTGTTTGGTGAATCCATGCGTGTTCACTGATCCGATTCCGCCCGTAGCGTGCGCGCGTACGCCGACGTCCTTTGGCAGCCGGATTCGCGCCTGTCCCACGCCGCCGTGAATATCCACAAAGAGATTTTGTTTTCTCGGTCCGTTCAGGTCGAGCAGCATTTGCCCTGCCCCCATGTGAACCTCCAGGTGAGAGAGATTCATGTCAGCCATGTGCAGATTGCTTTCCCCAGCGCCCATCTGAAGCGTCAGATCGAGCGGTACATCATTGTTGAAGTGAAGATCCCACCTGTCGTCATGAGTTCCAAAGCGAACTTGATCGTTGTTTTCGTTTACGTTGAGCTGACCGTGCCCCGAACTGACGTTGTAGTCCATCTGTGGCCCAGCATTTGCGCTGTTACCCGTATAAGAAAAATCGGCGTCGATCAAATGGCTTGACCCGCCGTCGATATTCAATTGACCTGCCGGAAAGTTGAGATTGGCGGTCACCGCCGTCGCACCTTGCAGGTCCACAGACTTGGAATTGTGCTGTTCACTGCCGCGGACGATGTTACGTCGGCCCGTTCGCCAGACTCCGAGACCGAGCAGCAGAATCAGCAGGATCACCGCGATCAGCACACCGGAGGCGTTCGAGCCGCCCGTTGCTCCTCCGTCGCGCCGCGAAGCGTAGTAGTCCCACACTTTGCCGAGCCCGATCACAATCAGGATAACGGGCCAATACCGCATCAGAATGAGCCACGGATCGAATGACGGCACGAGGTTCGCAATCAGAAAGAAAACGCCGATGCAGATCAGAATTACCGGACCGATGAACGATCTGTGCCGCCGCATAGGACTGGGATCCATACATCACCTCCCTTTGCCATAAGATACGCTGGCGGCAGTCAAAATGTTTCGGAGGCGGCGACGTTCAGGCTTAGGCCACGCGAAGGACTGCAACGGTGACGTCGTCATCTTGTCGTCCTTGCGAGAATTCGTCCATGGCAGAAAAGACTGCGCTGACGATTTCGGCGGGAGATTGCGCCATGTGGTTGGTGGCCGCGTTTGCGAGGCCTTCGATTCCCCCGTACTCGCCCGCACCGTTCGTCGCCTCGGTTACTCCATCCGTATAAGCGACCAGTAGGTCCCCCGGATCGAGCTGTATCTGGCCTTCTTCATAGTTCCAGTCTGAAAAAATGCCGACCGGTGCGCCGCCGACTTCCAGATAAACGATAGAACCGTCCCGCCGGATGACCATTGGAGGATTGTGGCCAGCGTTCACGTACCGCAGGGTCCTCGTGCTGGAGTCAAACATGCCATAGAACAACGTCGCGAAGCGGCCTCCAGACGATGATCCGTAAACCTGGTGGTTCACCGCATTGATGCCCCTTGCTCCGTCGTTTCCCGAGAAAAGCATCGCCGTGCGCAGCGAAGACTGGACATTGGAAATCAGCAGCGCTGCGGGAAGGCCCTTGCCGCAGGCATCGCCTATGGCAAAAGCCGTGCGATTCTCTGTTAGCGGAACGGAGTCG
>JAICXS010000351.1 GCA_025934615.1 Nitrospiraceae bacterium | reverse complement strand
TGGAACTTGGCTGAACACACGAACTTCCGAACATGAGATTGTATTCCACCCCGCCCGCGTGCTCATGCAGGATTTCACCGGGGTTCCCGCCGTGGTCGATCTCGCAGCCATGCGCGAAGCCAAGCGCAAGCTTGGTGGTAATGCAGCAAAGATCAATCCGATTTTGCCGGTCGATCTTATTATCGATCACTCAGTCATGGTCGACAGCTTCGGATCGGCTGACTCCTTTCGCATCAATGTGAAGCGAGAGCTGGAACGCAACCGCGAGCGCTATGCGTTCTTGCGCTGGGGGCAGGCTGCCTTTGACAGGTTTCGATTGGTGCCGCCGGGTACCGGTATCTGCCACCAAGTCAATCTGGAGTATCTCGCTCAAGTCGTGTGGACTGGAAGCGAGAACGGGAGGACCATCGCTTATCCTGACACCCTGGTCGGTACGGATAGCCACACCACCATGGTCAACGGACTCGCAGTCCTTGGCTGGGGCGTAGGTGGCATTGAGGCCGAAGCCGCCATGCTGGGGCAGCCTATTTCGATGGTGCTTCCTGAAGTGGTGGGTGTCCGTCTCCACGGCTCCCTCCAAGAGGGCGTTACCGCAACCGACCTCGTACTGACGCTCACTCAAATATTGCGCCGTAAGGGGGTGGTCGGTCGGTTCGTCGAATATTTTGGGCCCGGGTTGGAGAGTCTGACAATTCCTGAACGGGCCCCCCTCGGCAACATGGCCCCTGAATATGGAGCCACGTGCGGCTTCTTTCCCATAGATGCCGAGACTTTGCGCTATCTTTCCTTCACCGGTCGCGAATCTCAGCAAATCAAACTCGTCGAGACTTATGCCAAAACGCAGGGAATGTGGCACGACGAGAATGTCTCTGATTCGGTATTCACCGAAACGGTCGACCTCGACCTCGCGAGCGTGGAGCCATCAATTGCAGGTCCACGGCGGCCGCAGGATCGGGTGTCGCTTGCCAAAGCTTCCGAGGCATTCGTCGCCGAGCTGCCACGGCTCGTCGGCCACTCCCGAGCGGAATCGGCTGTGAAGAAAGTACCTATCCGCGGCACTAATTACGAACTTCAAGACGGTGACGTCGTTATTGCCGCGATTACCAGTTGCACAAACACCTCGAACCCCAGCGTCATGTTAGCCGCAGGATTGCTCGCTCGGAACGCGGTAAAGCGCGGGTTGAAGGTGAAGCCGTGGGTCAAGACGTCCCTGGCGCCGGGAAGCCAAGTTGTCTCCGACTACTTTGCCGCTGCGGGCATACAACGCGATCTTGACGCGCTCGGCTTTAATCTCGTGGCCTATGGATGCACTACCTGCATCGGAAACTCCGGTCCGCTCCCAGAGGCTATTGCCGAGGCAGTAGAGCAGGGCGATCTCGTGGTAACAGCCGTGCTCTCGGGCAATCGCAACTTCGAGGGTCGAATCAATTCCGAAGTGCGGGCTAACTACCTCGCCTCGCCGCCCCTTGTCGTTGCCTACGCCCTCGCGGGGACAATGAGGGCCAATCTTGCCACCGAGCCTCTCGGCGACGGGGCAGATGGCAAACCTGTCTATCTGAAGGACATCTGGCCATCGAACAAAGAGGTCTGCGATACCATTCGGCAGGCGCTCTCGCCGGCAATGTTTCGCAAACGCTACCAAGACATCTTTGAAGGAGGATCCGAAGTATGGCGGGATATCCAAGCCCAAAAGGGAGAGACCTATGAATGGGACCCAGCGTCGACCTATATCGCGCATCCACCCTATTTCGAGAACATGGCCAAGCGGCCAGCGCCGCTTACCGACATTATACTAGCGCGACCTTTGGCTATCTTCGGCGACAGCGTCACAACCGATCACATCTCGCCCGCCGGTTCGATCAAGGCAGACAGTCCTGCTGGAAAATATCTGCTCGACCATCAGATTCGTCCGATCGAATTCAATTCATACGGATCAAGGCGAGGAAATCACGAAGTGATGGTGCGTGGCACCTTTGCCAATATCCGCATTAGGAATGAAATGGTACCTGGCACCGAGGGAGGCTTTACCAAGTATTTGCCAGACGGCACCATCATGCCGATCTACGACGTTGCGATGCGATATGCATCCGATGATGTGCCACTCGTCGTAATAGCCGGCAAAGACTACGGCATGGGCTCCTCGCGTGACTGGGCAGCAAAGGGCACACTTCTCCTAGGCGTCAAAGCCGTGATTGCAGAGAGCTTCGAACGCATCCACCGGGCAAATTTGGTCGACATGGGCGTACTACCGCTTCAGTTCAAGGACGGAACAGATCGCCGTAGCCTTAAACTTGATGGGTCAGAGCGTTTCGACGTCGTGGGCGTTGCCGGCGAGCTTGTGCCAGGAGGGAGGCTTACCTGTCGAATCCACCGCGCCGATAATCGGGTGGACGCTATTCCGCTCCACTGCCATCTCGATACGCTTGATGAGGTCCAATACTTCCGCAATGGCGGGATTCTGCAATACGTGCTGCGGAGCCATCCTGATGATGATTGAGGTCCCTTTTGCTGCGTGCTTGGCGGCGCAACCCCAACCACTTTGGCGCCAGCATACTGCTGTTGGCTTGTGGTTCGTTGTGAAGGCAATCGCCGACACCTCGGCAACCTGCAGCCAACAACGCTCCACCATAAATTCCAAAATCCAGCGATGCACTGTCAACGGTATTGTATGGGCCATCGCCCGCAATGCCGTTTTGACTGTTCGCATATAACGTCCGTTGGGAGAATAGTGATGATAAAAGACATTGTGCTTAATTTGAGCGCCAAAAAATCTGGGAGTCGCGCGATAGAATACGCGGTTTCGATGGCTAGCACGCTTGAGGCACACATCGCCGGAATTGCCTTCGTCTACGATCCTTTCGATCTGGTTTCACACCTGGGCTACATTGCGACTGATGTTGTTCAGGAGCAATGGCGCGATTACAAGGCCGAGGCACAGGCGGCCTTAGACCGGTTTAGCCAACTAGCTTCACGGGCCGTCGTCTCCTCTGAGCCGATGATGCTGCGGGCAAGCTTCGCGAGCGTCGGTGATCGCTTCGGCGAGATCGCGCGGCGTTTCGACCTCTCCGTTGTCGATCAAGTCAACCCAGAAAGTAACACGACTGAAGGCGCGATTATCGAAGGTGCATTGTTCGATTCCGGCCGGCCGGTGATCATCGTCCCCTACGTTCACAGGGCGCCGCTTAAGTTCGACCATGTCATGATTTCCTGGGACGGCAGCCGGCCGGCGGCGCGCGCAATCGCCGATTCTATGCCACTCCTTAAACGAGCGGAGCATATCGAAGTGGTCATCGTCGGTAACGAACGAGGCAAGCAAGACGAGATTGAAGGCGCCGACATCGGCCGCCACCTTGCTCGTCATGGTCTTAACATCGGCGTCCAGCGCATCAGTCACGACAAAATTGATATTGCCGACGCGCTTCTCTCCCATGCCGCCGATAGCAGTGCGGATCTCATCGTTATGGGCGGCTATGGACACTCGCGCCTA
>JAICXS010000353.1 GCA_025934615.1 Nitrospiraceae bacterium | reverse complement strand
CTTGGTGGGCTGTTCATGGCCGTTCCTGTCGTCGGGCATGTTGTCGTCCTCGGATATCTCGCCACAATCTTGATTGCTGGCATCGAGAATGCCATCGTGGTCGGCGGCCTGAGCGCAATCGGCGCGGCGCTCTATAGCATTGGTGTGCCAAAGGACAGTGTGATCCAATACGAAACCGCGTTGAAAACCGATAGCTTTCTGGTGATGGCACATGGCCCGGCGGTAGAAATCGCGCGCGCAAAAACGATCCTCGGCGCAGTCAACCCAACCCGCCTCGATGTGCATACGGGCGTCAAAACTGCAGAGTCCGCCGTCGTTGCAGTCGGCTGATCCGTCCTGTCACACAGACGTCAGATGAGTGAACGGGAAACGAAAGGAACTGCCATGAGGATTTTTAGCGCCCTATCGTGATCGGAACGCTGGTCCTCGCTGACACGTCGCTCCGCGCCGCCAAGCCCCGTCGAAACCCGCTGCAGGCTAGGCGCGTCGTTCCATTTGGTACGCGTAATCCGACGGTGTAAGAAAAGAGAGAGAAGCTGCCATGAGCCAGCGGGCTGTCGATTTCGTACATATGTGGATCAGTGCCAACGTCCATCCGAACGGCTTCATTGACGAAAGACACGATACCAGACCCAAAGAATATGCTGCTGAATGTCGAAAACATGCCGGCTTGTGTGGAATCTCGGTCGTCGAGATCAAAGAGAGTTGCGGAGATTTGGAAGATGTGATGGCGGAAGTCATCGAAAAGTAGCCGATCCACTCGGACCGCGGCCTCTCCTACTGGGATCCTGCGACCTGTCTCCTGACCGGTCATCAATTGCTCCTTTAGCGTGTTCGGTCACGGGGCAAGTTTAACGACGGCGAGCGTTTGATCCGGCCGCTCGCTCAGGTCCGGTTGGTATTGAACAGCGGTCCTTAGCGCACCTGCCTCGGTAGCTTCAATTGCGCATACGTCATGGCCCATCCCCACGAGCACTTCAACGAGCAGTATGCCGATCAATCCAGAACAATCTCACAACAACACAAGGAGCGTAACAAATGAAGACGTATGGATCGGCTGTCTGGAGCGGCGGCATCAAGGACGGCAAGGGCGCAATTTCGACCAAGAGCGGAGCACTCAAGGGATATCCCTACGGCTTCGCCTCACGCTTCGAGGGCAAGCCTGGCACCAATCCCGAAGAGCTGATCGGCGCGGCGCACGCCGGCTGCTTCACAATGGCGTTGTCGCTGATCCTTGGCGAGGCAAAACTCACCGCCGATCAGATGGAAACAAGCGCGGAAATCACTCTCGACAAGGAGGGAGACGGCTTCGCCATCACCGCGGTGCATCTGACGTTGAAAGCCAAGGTGCCGGGTGCAACCAAAGAGAGATTCGAAGAACTCGCCAACAAGGCAAAGGCGGGCTGTCCCGTGTCCAAGCTTCTGAAAACCAATATCACGTTGGACGCAACGCTCCTGACGTAGATCGTTTGACGCTCAGCAAAACGACGGCTGAAAGACCGCCTTTGACAATTTTGAAAACGCGCTGTTTCTTTGATTGTCACAACAAGCTCCGTGCAAGGAAGGTCCGCTCCAGCAGGTCTGCGGTAGACTTAAGTAGTTTCCGATCCTGACGCGCCAGGCCGTCGTGCAATGAGGTTGTTTCGGAATGCGCGAGTATCGATATGTCTCATTGTCGGTTCTAAGTGGCAGATAGACTTGGAATTCGGTGGAAAGGTGATGGCCTTCGGCTGCACCGTGGTATCGACCGTAACCCGCTTGAGGTCCTGGCTGCGTAACCCACCGGCCTCGTACGCTACCCGCAGGATCTCGGCCAGCAGCAACTCCAGCTTGTCGCCGAGCCGTTTGCGCCAATGGCTCAGGTCTGAGCGCTCGTGCGGGAATGCCGGGCCGGCCATTCTCGCTGTAGAGCGGAGCGATTTCGCTGTCGATCCAGTCCCAATCGATCTTGCCGGCCAACAGAACCAGCTCGTGCTTCAGATTGATGATCTGGTCCAGCCGCGCCCGGGACAGATCGTTCGATCCGGTTGTCTTGTGCTTCTTCGGCCGCATCGTCCTCTCCGATGCACCACAGCATCATGTTCCGCAGCGAAAGGGAATCCGAAAGCGAAATTGCAAGGTTTGGGGTTCACAAGCTCCCAATCCCGGCAAATCTCAAATGCCTCGCATCCGAAAAACAGACTCCCGCTCAATCCTTTAGAGGCTTGTTCACGGACGACGAAATCAAGAGCAGCAAAACAGATCATGTCGCGGTGCACAAAGGCTCAGCATTAAGAAAACAGCACGATTGAGAATTCTTCAGCAACATCATCTCGAAGCGCGCTGACGATCATCCGCGGGCCGTGGTTAGCGGAATCCTGAGCCAGGTAAAAGCTTCGAAGTCACATGTCAGTGACTCGCGGAGACGTCTCCGAGACCTAAGATTGTGATCTTCCCGGTGACGACTTCCGTTGGCCAGAGGATCGATGTAAAGCCGCTCGCTACCGCAACTCTTTGGGCGCCGTTCTCGGAATAGGTGATCACACCACCCCCGATTGCGCCGCCGATCTTTTGACCCCACAGCCGCTGACCGTTGGCAATATTCAGAGCATAGAAGTTGCCGCCCATGTCTCCGAAGAAGACGATGCCTCCCGCCGTCGGGGTCATGCCGCTCAAGATTGGGTAATTGGACTTTAGCCTCCACTTCCAAGCGCCGGTGTCGGCGTCGACGGCGTAGACCCATCCGGCCCAATCTCCGAACGAGTCGGGCACGCCGTAAGTATGATAGGGGTTGATCGTCGCCATCGCGGACCACGGCTTGCCGGGGCTTACAGCCTGGACGTCTTTGTCTTTCTGCAGCGTTACCGTGGCGCACCAATCGACCTCGCCGATGAGAACGAGGTTAGTTTGCGGATCGTAGGCGGGACCGTTCCATTCTGCCCCACCTACGGTGCCTGGACAAAAGTGAACGGCCTTGTCGGTGGCGAAAGACGCCTCGGCATTCTCGATCCGCGTCGTTGGCGTGCGATAGAGCATGGTGTTGGTGGCGAGATCGAAGCCATAAAGGTGTCCATCCTTGGGCGCCACCGATAGCAGCTTTTTGCCACCCCTTGTCTGAATCAGGGCCGGCGCGGTGGAGACGTCCCAGTCATGCCAGTCCTTCGGCACAAGCTTGAAATGACTTTTGTACGCTCCGGTCTTGGCGTCGAGCACCACAACCGACCCGGAATAAAGATTCGCGCCCTCGCGTGGACCGGTTGCGAAGTCGGGTGCCGGATTGCCGCCGGGGATATACAATTCCCCAGTAACTGGGTTCAGCGTGTAAGACGTCCAGGTTCCGCCGCCGGTGATGGGTGTGCCCGATGCGTTTTTCCAGGTCGAGATGTCGAGCGGCGTCGCGCCTTGCGGTCCGCGGATCGGATCACCCGCGGTCTTGGCGAGGGTCTCTATGCT
>JAICXS010000006.1 GCA_025934615.1 Nitrospiraceae bacterium | reverse complement strand
CTCATTCTACATCGATATGGAACGATCGAAATAGGGGAAAATATCGTGTTGATCGTGGTCGGCTCGGAGCACCGAGCGGAAGCCTTTCGAGCTTGCCAATGGTGCATCGACGAGCTGAAGCAAATTACGCCGATTTGGAAACTCGAGCAGACCCCGGAAGGGCAGGTGTGGGTCGAGGAACATCCATGATCCCGCTCCCTGGAACCGGCGACGCCACTGTCGTTCGAGACCGGTTCAACCGCCCCCTCCAAAGCCTTCGCATTTCCGTCACCGATCGATGCAATCTTCGCTGTCAGTATTGTATGCCGGAAGAGGAATATTCCTGGCTCCCTCGCGAAACTCTCCTCACGTTTGAAGAAATCACCACGCTCACCGATCTTTTTACCGATGTCGGCGTGGATAAGGTGCGTTTGACGGGTGGTGAGCCGCTGATGCGACGGGACTTGCCTCGGTTGGTCCATCGGCTTACCAAAAACCGCCGGTTGAAAGATATAGCCCTCACGACCAACGGCATACTATTAGGCGATCAAGCGCAAGCTCTGTACGATGCCGGCCTGCATCGCGTCACGGTGAGTTTAGACACGCTGCGTCCCGAGCGATTCAGAGCACTGACGCGGCGCGACTCCTTCCAACAAGTATTGGAGGGCATCGAGACGGTCGCCCGCATTGGATTTCCACAGCTCAAGCTGGATACGGTGGCGATGCGTGGGTTCAATGACGACGAGCTCGCTCATCTTATCGAATATGGCATCCGTATCGGAGCGGAGGTGCGGTTTATCGAATATATGGATGTCGGCGGGGCGAACGACTGGTCGGCCGACAAGGTGCTCTCGCGAGCGATGATGTTGAAGAGCCTCTCACAGCGCTACGGCATTATCGAACCGATTATCGAACAGAGTTCCGCCCCAGCCCAGCGTTTTCGTCTGCCGGATGGCACCACATTCGGCATCATTCCTTCCACCACGACGCCGTTCTGTTCAACCTGTGATCGAAGCCGGTTAACCGCGGACGGCATGTGGTATCTCTGTTTGTATGCGAAGCAGGGAGTGGACTTGCGTCAGCCCTTGCGCGCCGGTCTTTCTCGTGAGGACATGCTCTCGCGCCTTCGATCCGTATGGCAATCTCGGATGGATCGCGGGGCGGAAGAACGGAAAGAATTGGAACAGACCGGCGCGAGAGGACGACTCATCGGCATCGAAAAGCTTCGAGAGGACCCGCATCTCGAAATGCACGCGCGCGGAGGATGAGCGGAAGGTGCTGGGTTTGCGGAGTCCCTGAACTCTGAACATTCTCTTTTTTGATCGGTCACCCAACCATGCCCGATGTGCAATTCCTCACTATCTTAGATCTCGGATTTGTGTTGGGAGCTCGGCATGCGCTGGATGCCGATCACCTTGCCGCCGTGTCGACGATTCTTTCTAAGCGCCCGAGCTTACAGACCTCTGGATTTATCGGGTTGTGCTGGGGCGTTGGCCACACGCTGATGCTACTCCTCATCGGGATTGCGGTCATTCTTCTGAAAGTGACCATTCCTGAGTCACTGGCTCAGACATTGGAATTCGGGATCGGTATCATGCTCGTGGCTCTGGGCGGCTCTCTGGCATGGTCCATTTATAAGGACGGTTGGCATCTCCATGCGCACGAGCACGACGGGGAACGGCATCTGCATCTCCATAGTCATCAGGAAGCCACACATCATCGCCATCGTCACTGGATGCATCTCTCCGTGCGGCCGTTGCTCATCGGCATGTTGCATGGAATGGCAGGGTCCGCAGCGCTCATGCTGATTGTGCTTTCCACCGTGCAGACGATGTGGCAAGGCATTGCCTACATTGTCATCTTCGGCATCGGTTCGATCATTGGGATGGTGCTGCTCGGTCTGCTCATCAGTGTGCCGTTGGTATTTTCTGCGGCATTGGGGCGCCGAGTTCAGCATGTCGTTCAGGGATTGGCTGGACTGGGCAGTATCGTGCTAGGGATAACGATGATGGTCCGCATTGCCAATGCAGCTTTTAGTTTTTAGTTCTCAGTTCTTCATTCAACGACTCAACTGAAATGAAGAATTGAAAATCTAAAGCTTGCATTCCTGCCTCTTTCTGCTCATCGAATAGGAAAAAATAATGACCTATGCTATCCTGTCCCCGGGAGTGCAACCGTTCACGCTCGTCGGCCTTCCGGCCCCATGGACGGTGAGCTGCCAATCGTAAAAACAACCGGTTTCCGTGAATCAAGGGGCTATGAACGATGGGCCGTTGTCGGGAAGGTCAGGAGACAGTGGTTTAAAAAACACCATGGAAAATTCAACGGGTATTGCCGCAGTGGTTCTTTATTTATTACGCATCGTTCATCGTTGGTGAACCGTGGCCTGGTTTAAGAAACAAAAAGGCAACGGGCCGCCTACCTCGCCGCGCTCAAAGTCGGTCGAAGGCATGTGGTTGAAGTGTAACCATTGCCGTGAGATCGTCTATCGCAAGGAAGTCGATCGAAATAACAAGGTGTGTCCTAAGTGCGAATATCATTTTCCTATTTCGGTGTCCGAACGAATTGCCCTTCTGACGGACTTAGGGACGTTCAAAGAATGGGATGCGAACGTCGAGCCGTCCGATCCGTTAGAATTTACCGACAGCCGATCGTACCGCGATCGGCTGAAATCGCAGCAGGAGAAGACGGGACGAAAGGATGCACTTGTTATCGGCGAAGGGACGATTAACGGCCGCCGAGCCGTGTTGGCGGTGTTCGATTTTGGCTTTATGGGCGGCAGCATGGGATCTGTTGTCGGAGAGAAGTTCTGCCGCGCGGCAGAGAAGGCGAAAGCGGGGAACCTGCCGTTGGTGCTGGTCACGACTTCCGGAGGGGCTCGCATGCAAGAAGGGATTCTGTCGTTGATGCAAATGGCGAGGACCTCGGCGGCGGCCGCCAAACTTGGGGAAGCGCGCGTCCCTTTCGTATGCATTCTTGCTGATCCGACGTTCGGCGGTGTGACCGCCAGCATTGCGATGCTGGGCGATGTCATTATTGCCGAGCCCAAAGCCCTTATCGGGTTTGCCGGCCCTCGCGTCATTGAGCAGACGATTAAGCAGCAGCTTCCGGATGAGTTTCAGCGGGCAGAGTTCCTGCGAGACCATGGCATGGTGGACATGATCGTGGAACGAAAGCACCTCAAAGAATCCCTCAGTACCTTGCTGAGCCACCTGTCATAGGGGCTGAGGATAAAGGGGCAAGGTGGGAGAGCAGGAACAGCATGTCTCAATTTATTGACATACCCTCGTACTGCATACCCCTCTGTCCCCCGCTATGACCTACTCCGCATCGCTTCAGTTTTTGTACAACCTTCAAACGCACGGCATCAAACTGGGCCTCGACACGATTGAGGCGCTGCTCGACCGGGTAGGCCGGCCACACCTTCGCTATCCGACGCTCCACATCGGCGGTACGAACGGCAAAGGATCGACCGCGGCGATGGCGGCGTCGATGCTTCAGGCAGCAGGGTATCGTGTCGGTCTCTATACTTCGCCCCATCTTGTCGATTTTCGTGAACGGATTCGTATCGACGGCCGGTTGATTCCAATGGAGGCCGTTGTAGACTGGACTGAACGTCTTCGCGCGGCCATGCCTGACACGCCCGCTCCGACTTTTTTTGAATTCACGACCGCCATGGCGTTCGGATATTTTGCCGACATGCAGGTTGAGGTGGCGGTCATCGAAGTTGGGATGGGCGGCCGATTCGATGCAACGAATGTGGTGACGCCGCTCGCCACCGCGATCACTAATGTGACCTTGGATCATGAAGCTTATCTTGGTCGTACTGTTCCGGCCATTGCCTTTGAAAAAGCCGGCATTATCAAGCCCCATGTGCCGGCAGTCGTGGGCCGAGTCGGTCCGGAAGCATGGGAGGTGATAAAACGGGCGGCTGCAAGCCGGGCGTCACCCACCTATCGATGGGGAGGGGCGTTCCATGCAAGCGGCGATACCTTAGCAGGATTTACCTATAATGGGATGGCCGTCTCCTATTCCGACCTGATCTGCCCATTGCCCGGGCAACACCAATTAGAGAATGCGGGCTGTGCAATGGCGCTCATCGAGCTCATCTCCGCGCGCGGACTTTCGGTAGACGAACCGGCTGTGCGTACCGGGCTTCGGACCGTTTCCTGGGAAGGTCGGCTCGAAGTGGTTCAGCACGGCCCCGATCTCATTTTGGATGGCGGACATAATCCGGCTGCCGGTACGGCGATAGCCGAATATCTCCAACGCTATCGCGTGGATCATCCGGCGGCGCGGGTCATTCTGGTCGTCGGATTCATGCGTGACAAAGACCGGTCCGGATTTTTCAACGCGGTCTTGCCGGCCACCGATGAAGTGGTCTTGACTCATATCAACATGGCGCGTGCGGCACGCGTCGAAGAAATTCACGAGACATTGCAGGGGTGGCCCGGTCAGGTCCATTCCGCTTCCAACCCGGTGGAAGCGCTGGCATGTGCCCGTCAGTTGGCGAGTCCTCGTGATCTGATTTGTATCACGGGATCCTTGATGCTCGTCGGCGAGGTGAAGGCGCTGTTGCGCGGATGCGAAGTATCCCTCCTTCGTGGGTGAGATGGACTGGCGATTGAGGCGAACGCATGGTCTATCCGTATGCCTGCTAGTCTGCCTCCTATTAGCCGGATTCATCGATGCGCTCGTCTTGGCTGCCGAGTCCTCGGTAGCGGTCAAACCGGCTTCAGGCTCTCCGATCGAAATCACAGCCGATCAAATTCAATATCTTCAAAACTTGGAAGTCTACGAGGCGGAAGGCCATGTCGTGGTTGCACAGGCCCAGCTTCGGCTGACCGCCGATCGTATCACGCTTATGACGCTGTCGGGAACCATGATTGCGGAGGGACACGTACATTTGACTGATCCCACGGCCGATACGGAGGCGGAACGATTGGAGCTTGACGTCAACACGCAGGCGGGTGTCTTAACGAATGGCACGGTGTTCTTGAAGCAATCGGATACGCTCCTCACGGGACGATTGCTGCAGCGATTTTCGGAGAGCCACTACCGGGCAAAAGATGGATCGTTCACGAATTGCGATGCCAAAGACGGCCAGGTGCCGGCCTGGCGCTTTACCTTTAAAGATGTCGACCTCAATATCGGGGAAGGCGTCTACGCGCGGTCCGTCCGGATCTGTGTAAACGATGTGCCGGTCCTTCCCTTTCCCTCCATCGTATACCCGATTCAGACCACCAGGAAGACCGGCCTCCTTGTTCCACAAGTCGGGTATAGCAGTTTATTTGGATTGACATACCAGCAAGGCTTTTTCTGGGCGCTGACGCCGAGTCAAGATATGATTCTTTCGCCGAGTTACTTGAGTAATCGAGGTTATGGCGCGGATATGGAATATCGCTATGCGATGAACAGCGTCACGCCGAACACGCTGAACCGCGGGCAGTGGCTGCTGAGCTTTCTACAGGACACCAAGGTCGATAAGTCACGGGCACTTTTCTCAGGGATGCATCGCCAACAAGTGAACTCCGATCTGATGATTAATGGCCAAGTGTTCCTGGTTAGCGATCCACAATATTTGAGCCAATTGAGTAGTTCTGGCGTCCAGCGGGCGTTACCGAGCGGGGATTCCACGCTCTATGTAAGCCAGCGTCTCGATGTGGGCAATCTCTATTTCACCGGCCAATTTTTTCAACCGTTACAGGGTGGCGGCAAGGATACGTTTCAACGATTGCCTGAAATCGGCACCAATCTCATCAACCTGGCTCCCTTCGATGGGCCTCTTCTATTCGGATTGGAATCCGGCCTCACGAACTTTTATCGAAATGTCGGATTTACGCAAAATCGTGCTGATATCGTCCCGTCGATTTCCACCCGCATGTTGGACATCGGACACGTCGTTGGATTGACGCCTCACGTCCGGTTCCGAGAGGTATACTACAGCCATAACGTGACGGATACCGGCACGGCGCACCGTGAAACGTTTTGGGCGGCGCTTGAAGGCTCGTCTAAGCTCAGCCGTCAATTCCGTTATGGGGACGGCGGAAGCATCCAGCATACCATCGAGCCGAAGATCATCTATGAGTTTGTCCCCGCGACGCCCCAAGCCAACATCGTGCAGATCGATGCGGTGGACGACCTGCCGAAAAAAAATCTCATCACCTACTCGCTCAACAATCGGTTGTTCCAACAGACCTCGCGTGGGACCACCAGTTGGCTGGATGTCCTCTTCGCGCAGAGCTATCATGTCGGCGAGACGCCGAATCGCACCCGCGATTTCTTCTTCACCGGCACGCCGCTCTTCGGCTCATTGACTCAGCCGCTTCAGCCCCCCACCGTGCCGGTTCATACCAATAAGTTTTCCGATGTGTGGGCTCGGACCGTCTTCGGCAATCCGGTCGGCGCGATACGCGCGGTGGATCAGGTGCTGACCTTCGATGCGTTTTACGATCCCTATCGGAATATGTTCAGCCAGTTCAATACGGATCTGCGTTTTCAATACCAGCGCGCGTGGTATTTGGAAGTCGGGCAGCGGCACACGCGCGAGGGGGTCCGTCCGCGGCGGGGCGATATCTGGAATCCGATTTCCTTTAATGAAGTGTTCGCGCCGACGCATGAGTTGAACTTTCTGACGCTCGCCGGCGCATTTCGCGGGCCCTTTGGCCTCACGTTCGGCGCGAAAACATATTATGATGTTCAACATGGGGGAAGTCCGGAAACAGACGCCGTGGCTTTGTACCGGAATCCGTGCCAATGTTGGTCGTTGGGTCTGTACTATATCCGGTTTCCAGATCGCGTCCAGTAGAACTTCATGCTGACGCTCACCGGCATCGGAACGACGCAGAATTTCGGCACGCAGATTATGAAGTATCTCCTGCAGCCGCTGCTCGTAGGTGAACGGGCGCTTCCCTGGTCGTCTCCATACGGACAGCGGATGACTACGGCGACTCCGTCCACCGGCATTCAGCCTTGACAAGATGCGGCCGAATCTGCCATTCATCGAATCCTGCGTGCGGGTCATCTTGCTTCGATAACCGTTTATCTCCTACGGCGGGGTATTCTTCATGCTGCCGGAACACAAACATGACATGACCGTGGACGATGTCATTCGCGTCAATGACCAATTCTATATTCTGTCGACATCGTCTATGGCTGACGATCGAACACGGGTGCTCAAACAGGACGATACGTTCGCGGTCTTCGACCGCCACGGCGATATTCGTCCTGTCGGATTGGGGGTGCAGGGTCTCTACCACGAAGGGACGCGATTTTTGTCTCGCTTGGAGTTGAGACTGGGCAAGGACCGCCCTATGCTGCTGAGCTCGACCGTTCGAGACGACAATGCGCTGTTGGCCGTCGACCTGACAAATCCTGATTCGTATGTGAACGGTGAAGTGCTGACCCCACGCGGCACGTTCCATATTTCACGTATGATGTTTTTGTGGCAGGGAAAATGTTTTGAGCGGTTGAGTCTGATCAATTACGGGCTCGTGCCCGTCGATCTCTCCTTTTCCTTGAGATTCGAAGCCGACTTTGCCGATATTTTTGAAGTGCGCGGATCGAAACGCCCGCAGCGCGGCCGGCGGTTGGCGGATGCAGTCGACAACGGGACCATTCTGATGACCTATGACGGACTTGACGGGATCGTGCGCCGCACACGACTGACTTGTACGCCACACCCGACACGCCTCGTCGGATCGGAAGCCTATTTTGATACGACGCTTCCAGCCAAAGGCGAGACCACCTTTTTTCTGACGATCTCGTGTGAAACCCCTGCGTCGGTCGTTCATCCTGTGGCCTATCAAGCTGCCCTCTCTGAGGCATCCCGCGCCTTGTATGCCGCAAAACAGGATGCATGCCACATCTATACATCCAACGAAGGGTTCAATGATTGGTTGAACCGCTCCTTTGCCGATCTTCAGATGATGAACACCGACATGCCGCAGGGGCCCTATCCCTACGCGGGCGTCCCCTGGTTCAGCACGCCTTTCGGCCGCGATGGCTTGATTACGGCGTTAGAGTGCCTCTGGACCAAACCGGAGATGGCCAGAGGGGTCCTTTCCTATTTGTCCTCCTCGCAAGCGGTCGCAGTCATCCCAGAACAGGACGCGGAGCCCGGCAAGATCCTCCATGAATCGCGAAGCGGTGAGATGGCGGCGTTGGGAGAAATTCCATTCGGGCGTTATTATGGCAGTGTCGATTCCACTCCCTTGTTTATCATGTTGGCCGGCGCCTACTACGAGCGCACCGGCGATCTGCCGTTCATTCGAACCATCTGGCCGCATGTGCAATTGGGCTTGCAGTGGATCGATACGTATGGGGATGTGGATGGCGACGGATTTGTCGAATATGCCCGGCATTCCAAGAAAGGGTTGGTGCAACAGGGATGGAAGGACTCCGCCGACTCGGTGTTTTACGACGATGGCATCTTGGCGGAGCCGCCGATTGCGCTGTGTGAAGTGCAGGGCTACGTCTTTGCGGCGAAACGGATGGCGGCTCAATTGGCGTTGGCGCTCGGTCATCCGACAGAGGCCGCGGATCTCTGGCGACAAGCGGATGCGCTCCAGCGGCGGTTCGAAGCGGCCTTTTGGTCCGAGACCTTATCGACGTACGTCTTGGCCTTGGATGGACAGAAGCGCCCGTGTGGTGTGCGCACGTCGAATGCCGGGCATTGCTTGTTGACGGGCATCGCTGGGCCTGAGCATGCGTCGCTGGTGGCGCAGACGCTGTTGGGGGAAGATCTTTTCTCCGGATGGGGCATCCGGACGCTTGGATCTTCGGAAGTTCGCTACAATCCGATGTCCTACCATAATGGCTCGGTGTGGCCGCATGATAATGCGCTCATCGCGTGGGGCATGGCTCGCTATGGTTTTAAAGAGCCGGTGCACAAGATCCTTACGGGTCTGTTCGATGCGTCCCTATTTATAGATCTCCATCGTCTTCCCGAACTCTTTTGCGGGTTCGTTCGCCGGCCCGGAGGAGCTCCGACCCTCTATCCCGTCGCGTGCGCGCCGCAAGCCTGGGCCGCCGGGTCCGTGTTCCTCTTGCTGCAGGCCTGTCTGGGGCTGTCGATCCACAGCGCAGAAGAGCGGATTCGCTTTACCGGTCCGACATTGCCGGAGTTTTTGCAAGAAGTGCGAATTGAAAATCTTCGAGTCGGCAAGGCGACCGTCGATCTTCTGCTCCAACGCCACCCGCAAGACGTCAGCGTCCGCGTGCTTCGTATGGATGGCCAGATTATGATCGAAAAGTTAGGAGCCGGGCAGATGCCGAGCCGTTCGATCAATGCGCAAGTTTAGCTCCATAGTTTCATGAGACGCATGGCGATACCGCGAAACCTCCTGACAATTGCCGCCCTGTTCTGCATGATGTGGCTCGTGGCGAATTGGTCAAGCGGAACGGTTGAAGCAGGCGAGCATTCACGCGATCGCTTACATCGTGCCAAAGTGTTTCTGGCGGCCGGCGACTACCGGCATGCCTTGGAGGCCTGTTTACAGGAACTCGCCGATTCGCCATCGGTCGAAAGTTATGTGTACGTTACGTATATGTATCATGCTATCGACGGGTACATCGACCATTTAGCGAATACCGATCGATGGGTTGGGATTGAGCAACTTTACGTCAACCTCACGTTTCAAGGTCCGCAAGATCTTGTAGACCCCCCCGAAGTGCTCGCCCGTATCGCCAAAGAAATTATCCAAGGCAGTGTGCGGCGCCAGTCCGATGTGACGGCGGCGATGGCGGCTCGATTGGATGAAGCCACAGTGGCCAAACTCTGGAAGCAACAAAAAGCTTGGCGCGCTGAAAAGCCGGACCGTTGGTGGGCAGGCGTCCCGCCGGAGTGGAACTGGTGAGAGGAAGGGAACGCCATAAGAGCCTTCGTGCTCGCGTCACGCGCACGATAAGAATGGGTTTGTTGGACACGCGTAGTGAAAGCCTCTCGCGGGTTCCTATTTATTTGTAGGTTGGAAGAAAGGTCAAAGGGCGGCGACGGTGCGGTCGCTTCCTTTATTCTTGGAAGGCTAGAGGGCGATGAGAACCATTCTCTCGGTCACAGATTCGTCAGTGGCACTGCGCCGGTTGGCGCCGGTTGACAGTGAAATTCACCGTGCGTTACGATGATTTCCTTGTGTCGGATTCATTGAAGAAGGAGGCATTGTGGGAACGAATGCGCTGAAAGTGGATGATGCCGGATGGGAGACCGAAGTGATCAAGTCGCCGGGCTTGGTGATGGTCGACTTTTGGGCGGTGTGGTGCGGACCGTGCCAAATGGTGGCGCCGATCGTCGATGAATTGGCGACCGAGTATGCCGGCAAATTGAAAGTGATGAAGCTCAATACCGATGAAAACCCCGAGGTCGCCGGCCGGTACCAAATCATGAGCATCCCCACCGTCCTGTTCTTTAAGAACGGTCAGCCGGTCGAAAAATTGATCGGCGCCCGGCCGAAAAAGCAATTCAAAGATATCATCGATCAATTGCTGACTCAATCCGCCTCACCGGCGTAGAGCGTTGCGGAGGCCGAGTGCTGAGTGAAGGTACAAAAAGTAAGCTGTTTGAACAATCATCGCTCTTCGCTCGTCGCATGTGCCCCGTTCAGCACCCCGCACTCAGCGCTCAGCGCTGTTTGTAAATGCTCACCGAGTTGCGCATTACCAACTTTGCGCTGATCGATCGGTTGAGCCTTCACTTCTCCACGGGCTTTCATGTGCTGACCGGCGAAACCGGAGCCGGAAAATCCATCCTCGTCGATGCTATTGCCGTCCTGGTCGGGGGCCGCGCCACCGCGGACTTGATTCGATCTGATACTGAAGAAGCGATTCTTGAGGCCTCTTTTAGTCTGTCCGCCTCTAACCCCGTGCTCGATGAACTCCGTGAGCAAGGGATCGTGGCCGCGAGTGAGACGGAGGTGATCGTTCGCCGGATTCTGTCACGCTCCGGGCGCCATCGGATCTATCTTAATGGAAATCTGGTCCCCCTCCATATGCTTCAGCGCCTTGCGGGTACATTAGTCGATATTCACGGTCAGCACGATCAGCAATCCTTGTTGTCTGCCAACACGCAGCTCGACCTGTTGGATGCGTTTGGCCGGTTACTGGATCTACGCTTGCAAGTTTCCCGACAGTATAAAGTGTGGCGCGACAGACAACAGGAGCTGGAGGAGGCGGATCGGCTGTTTCATGAACGACGTAGGCAAGAGGACCTCATTCGGTTCCAGTACGAAGAGATCTTGGGCACCGACCTCAAGGCCGGAGAGGACGAGGCGTTGGAGAACGAGCGTCAGCGTCTGGCTCACGCCGGCCGATTGGCGGAGGTCGGACAAGAGGCGTACAACCTCTTATACGGAGACGATCAATCGGTCCTGGCCGGATTAGCTCGGGTCGGAGAACGGGTGGCGATTCTTGCCGGCATCGATTCAGAGCAGTCGGAATGGCCGGCGTTATGTGAGGGTATTACTATACAGTTGCGGGAATTATCGCATCAGCTCCATGCGTATCGGCAGCAACTGGATCAGGACCCTGGGCGGCTGGCGCAGGTCGAAGAACGGCTGGATCGGATTCAGCGGCTGAAAAAAAAGTATGATACGACCATCGAAGGACTGTTGGTCAAAGCGGACACGCTGAAGCAACAGCTCGATGCGTTTTCCTCGTTGGAAAACCGTTGCGCGGCGTTAAGAGAGCGCGTCTCCCAAGACGGACAAGCCTTGGTTTCATTGGCTGAACAATTGACGGCAGGCCGTGGACGGGCCGCCGAACGAATGGAAAAGCGAATCACAAAGGAACTCCTGGCACTTCGGATGAATCGGACCCACGTGCATGTTCAGATCGTTCCCATTGAGGATGGCAGGCCCGGACCGATGGGACGGGACCGTATCGAGTTTCTCTTTTCCGCCAATCCCGGCGAGCCGCCGATGCCCTTGGCCAAGGTCGCCTCCGGCGGTGAACTTTCCCGGCTCATGCTGGCCATCAAAACCGTCTTGGCGGAGAACGATACCGTGCCCGTGTTGATCTTCGATGAAGTCGACACTGGGATCGGCGGGGCCGTGGCCACAGTCATGGGACAACGCCTTCGCGCGCTCGCGGGGTATCATCAAGTCTTCTGCATTACGCATCTTCCGCAAATCGCCTCCCATGCCACGTCTCATTGGCTTGTCGAAAAATCGGCGGAGAAGAAGCGAACCGTCACCCGCGTGACGCCGTTAGACCGCGCGGGACGCGAAGGTGAAATCGCGCGCATGGTGGGAGGCCTTTCGATAACCAAAGCTGTACGCGAGACAGCGGCCCAAATGATGAGTGAAGCCGATTCGGCGCCCTAGGAAAGTGCGAAGTGCGAAGATTATTCCAATCTCTCGAACCTCTCACCGCGGGCCTTTCGCTCAGAGAAGGCTCAGCTCTAAGCACTCAGAACCCAGGACACCCAATCCCTGTCAGACATGCCTGACGGCCGTGCTGCATTGCACCTACAGGAAAAAAGGCGGTTTTCCGATATGGGCTTGACCTTTCCTTGCGTATGATCCCATCCGTTCAGCCCGAAAACCTGAGTCATTTCTCGGACAGAGTTCTGAGAAGGCCCTCGTCAGACGACGCATAGATCGAGTCAGACCAACGCTCAATTCAGGACACGTCGATGCTCTTCCTGCGATGACATGGCACCCTCGGGATGTCATGCGTATTCTCATTCACTGATAGTCCTAGGCCACGTTCTGGTGTGAAGAGGAGGTGACAGTCGTGCATCAAAGGAGAACGCAAGTTATTGCCATGGCGATCATGTATGGAGGGCTGTCTGTCTTCGGCGGTACGGCATTTGGGCAGACGCTTGGGCCTCAACCAAATTCCCAATCGAGTACTCCGCAATCGAAACGTTCTTCCGCTCCGGGCGCCGACGGACATGCGTCGGAGAAATTTGAAAAGGATTCGTTGGTTGTGACGTCGGAATATTATATTGGGCCCGAAGATGTGCTGGAAATCATCGTCTGGCGCAACCAAGATCTATCGAAGGTCGTGACCGTGCGCCCCGATGGGCGCATTTCTCTTCCCTTGCTGGGCGATATCGAGGCGACGGGCCTGACCCCCTCAGAACTGACCGCCAATATCGTCAATCGATTAAAGCAGTTTAAGGAAACGCCGACTGTGTCCGTCATTCTCCAACAGGTGAACAGTTACGGTATCTACGTATTAGGAGAAACCCAGAAGCCCGGCCGCTACTATCTCAAGAGTAAGACGACGCTCTTACAGGCCATTACCATGGCCGGTGGGTTTACGCCGATCGCTGCGCGCAACAAAATTGTCATTTTTCGGTGGGGTGAAGGCAAGAACGAGATCAAGCTGAAGGCCAGCTATGACGACATTGTGCTTAGAGACGGCAACAATCAAAACTTTATCTTAAAGCCTGGGGATACGATCGTCGTGCCGGCCGAAACGATGGTTCTCACGCAATGAAGATGAATGTGCAAGCCTCTCTCCTGATGTTCTGTCTCGGCGTGCTGGCCGCCTGCAATCCGTTCGACCCGAAGCCGGAGCCCGCGGCCATCGCAAATGCGACCTATGCCAGCGGCGACTATAAAATCGGACCTGAAGACGTGCTGGAAATTATCGTGTGGCGCAATCAAGATTTATCGAAAACGATTACTGTGAGGCCGGACGGAAAAATCTCTCTGCCGCTGATTGGGGACGTCCAGGCCGTCGGATTGACGCCGGATCAACTGACGAAAGAAATTGTGAATCGGTTGAAGGAATACAAAGAAAACCCGAACGTGTCGGTGGTGGTGCAACAAGTCAACAGTTACGGCGTGTTCGTTTTAGGAGAAGTGGCTCACCCGGGAAAGTATCAGTTGAAGTCATTTACGAGTGTGTTGCAAGCAGTGTCTTTGGCCGGCGGGTTTACCCCCTATGCCGCCAAAAGCAAAATGTTTCTCCTGCGCAAATTGCCGGATAAGGATGGCGAGGTTCGGATTCCGATCGACTACGATGAAATCGTATCTGGAGAAGACTCTACCCACAATGCGATTCTCGTCCCCGGTGATACCTTGGTCGTTCCCTAATGATGTTTTCGGGTTTCAGTAATATCGTTCCGAAATCGGCTGAGACCGGACCCGTTTTCGTATAGTCGAGGAAGCAGATGATTCTCAATACGAACGCAGTGGGACCATGTGCAACTATCCTGACTGTCCGTGTGTCATGTTTTGCGAGGAGT
>JAICXS010000364.1 GCA_025934615.1 Nitrospiraceae bacterium | reverse complement strand
ATGATCCATCGGGCGGTCGTGGATTTAAATATCGACCTCTCGCGGGCCTATGTCGTTGGCGACCAATCACGCGATATCGAATTAGCCAGGCAGGTCGGCGCACGAGGAATCCTCGTGCTGTCCGGCCAAACCCAGCAAGATACCATCGGAGATATACAGCGTAGTGGTGTCTCGCCCGATTTCATTGCAGATGATCTCGGCGACGCCGTGGAGTGGATCTTTGGTGACGCGAACACCAGCCGTCAGCCGTCAGCGTTCCGCGCTCACCCCTGACAAGAATCTTCTCGAACTGTTATCTTACGTTGAAGCTGATTGCCGATAGCTATCTTTATGCCCGACTACCGACGCATTCTCATTATTAAACCGAGTTCCTTGGGAGACATCATTCACGCGCTGCCGACCTTAGCAGCCTTGCGCGATCGGTTTCCGTCTGCTCATATAACGTGGTTGGTCAAGCGCCGGTGGGCCGGTGTGCTGGCGGCGGCGGACGGATTGGATAGGGTTTGGCCGATAGAGCCGGGACTAATGGGATGGTTACGTCTCACGCCGGGACTTCGTGCGGAATCGTTTGATCTGGTGATCGATCTCCAGGGACTCTTTCGCAGCGGCGCGATCGCATGGTTGACCGGCTGTCGCACTCGGATTGGTTTTGCCAATGCTCGTGAGGGGAGCCGGTTCATGTACACGCAGCGCATTGCGGTTCCAACGTTGGACATGCATGCGGTGGATCGGTATTTATGCGTCGCCACAGCGGTGGGGGCGTCGCCGAAAGGAGCTCCTGAGTTCCGCACCAGACTTGCCTCCGGCGATCGTGATCGCATCGCTCATTTACTGAGTGGTTCCGGCGTCGCTCCGGGAATGCCATGGATTGCCATGCATGTGTCGGCACGATGGGACACCAAGCGTTGGCCGCCGGAGCATTTCGCGGCCACGGCCGATGCCGTACAGGATGAACGGCTGGCAGGGGTAGTATTGATCGGCGGTCCTGACGATCGAGCGGCGGTTGATGCCGTCATCAGCCGGATGCAGACGGCACCCATCGATCTCACCGGTCAGACCAGCCCAGAGCTGTTGCCGGCCCTTCTAACCTCGGCAGCCCTGTTGCTGACGAATGACTCCGGCCCGATGCATATTGCCGCGGCGATGAACACCCCGGTGATCGCCCTCTTCGGTCCTACCAGTCCTCTACGAACCGGTCCATACGGTTCAGCGCATCGGGTGTTCACGAGCAGCATTCCTTGCAGCCCCTGCTTCAGTCGGACCTGTCGAAATGCCATGCCGCTGGAATGCTTAACCGCAATCGATCCGAAGACCGTCGTAGAGGCCGTTCGCGAACAGTTAAAAAAAGGTTCCAGTTTCAGGGACAAGAGGATAGTAGAGTGAGAAGCGCTGACCACCCTCACCGAACTTCGAATAAATCCCCGACCCTCGACCCTCGAATCTCGAACTCTTCGCCTTCGAATATCATTCTCGTCAGGCCGGACGGCATTGGCGATCAGGTGCTCTGCCTGCCGGTCGCCACTGCGTTGCGTCGCCTGCTTCCACAAGCCAGAATCACCTTTCTGTCCAGCGCCTATGCGGCGCCGCTCTTCGAGCATCATCCTGATGTGGATGAAGTGGTCGCGGTCACGGGACATGAGTCGCTACGAGAGCTGACCCGCCTCTTTCGTCGTGGATTCGATGCGGCGGTGTTTTTGAAACCGTTTCGCCGCCTCATGATGGCGGCTTGGCTCGCGCGCGTGCCGTCGCGCGCGGCGACCGGCTATCGCTGGTACAGCATGTTCGCCAATCGGCGTGTCTACCAGCACCGCAGTGATTTTTCCAAACATGAAACGGATTATAATATGGGCTTGCTTGGCGCATTGGGCCTTGACGGCGGCGTTCCCACACGGCCCTCGTTGGTGCTGACCCACGAAGAACGGCAATCCGCGACCAGGCGGACAGCCGCCGTGCCGGCGCCCCGTGTGATACTGCACCCTGGCGGATTTGCCGCGCGGCGATGGAAGGGCGAGCACTATTGGAGCTTGGCAACGCGACTCATGGATGCAGGGTTTGGTGTGGTGCTGACAGGAACTTCGGCAGAATGTGAGCGATTCTATGCCGAGCGGGGCGCGTTGTCCGATACGCCCGGCATGCTGAATCTCATGGGGCAACTGTCGGTGCGTGAGCTGATGGGCGTGATCGGAGCCAGCCATGCGATTGTGTCGGGCGCAACCGGTCCGGCCCACCTCGCCGCGGCGCTCGGTGTGCCGACGGTCAGTCTGTTCGACCCTCGTCGAAATAATTTACCGACGCGGTGGCGGCCATTGGGCAACGGCGTGGTCCTACGTCCCGATGTCCCGACGTGTGAAAAGTGTGTCTATGAGGCATGTCCCTATTGGGACTGCTTGGATCGAATCGATCCAGATATGGTTGTCCACCACCTTCGCGATATCGTGACGAGGCAAGGGCCACTCAGAGTGCTGCATGTCTAAACTCTCGGTCTATGTCATCGCCTATAACGATGCACCCAATATGCGAGCGTGCCTGGAATCCGTGGCGTGGGCGGATGAACTGATTGTGGTCGATTCGTACAGCACCGATGGGACCGAAAAAATCAGCCGCGAATTTACCGATAAGGTGTTCCAACATGAATTTCATGGCTTCGGGCGCCTTCGGAATGAAGCGGTGGCGCATGCGAGCCATGAATGGGTGTTCAGTCTCGATACGGATGAGCGAGCCACGCCGGCACTCAGGCAGGAATTGAATCGTGTGATACACACCAGGGAGGCCGCCGACGCCTATTTTGTCCCGCGAAAGAACTACTTTCTCGGCCGCTGGATTCGCCATTGCGGCTGGTATCCGGATTACCGTCAGCCGCAATTATTCCGAAAAGCCCGACTGCGCTATCGCGACGAGTTGGTTCATGAAAGTTACGATGTGGAGGGGTCGATCGGTTATCTGAAGGAACCGGCCTTGCAGTATCCCTTTCGAGACATCGATCACTATCTGGCTAAAATGGATCGCTATTCCGATCTCATGGCGACGCGGATGGTCGAGCAGGGAAAGCGATTCCATCCGCATCAGTTGGTCACCCATCCCATGTTCACCTTCATGAAAATGTATGTCGCACGCGCCGGTTTTCGCGACGGCATACCCGGCTTGATTTTATCGGGCCTGTACGCCTACTACACATTTATCAAGTACGCGAAGCTGTGGGAAGCGTCGGCTTCAGGGGACAGGAACGTTATTCACGTATAACGATTCACGAACCATGATTATCTCGGCGGTCGTTATTACAAAAAACGAAGAGCGCAACATCGGCGCATGTCTGGAGTCTCTGTGGTGGGCGCAGGATGTGATCGTCGTGGATGCCTGCAGCACGGACCGAACTGTT
>JAICXS010000509.1 GCA_025934615.1 Nitrospiraceae bacterium | reverse complement strand
CCCGGTGACAACGATTCAGGCAAGCGGTGTGGCGATGGGAAATCCCTATATCGCGCTGGTGCAGCGTTTGATCAGTGCGCAATGGACTGCCCCGCAGGTTGGGTTGAGTGGCGAGTCATTTCAAGTGCTGGTGAAATTTCGTTTGGACAAAACCGGAAAGGTAAGCGGTCTAGTTGTCGAGCGTGCGTCGGGCAATGAGTATTATGATCTGGCGGCCCTCCGTGCTATACGAACAGCCATTTTGCCATCCTTTCCCCCGGATATGACTCAAGCCTATTTCGATGCCCATTTTAGTTTTGCCGTCGGCGAGCCAGTGAGTTGAACCTATGAGACTATTTCTTTGTGCCATCTATCTGATCATTGTCGGAGGCCTCGTCGGAGTGCTGAAATCCGGCGCCGAGGATGTCTTCATGGAAGCGACCCGTCCCGACTTTCAGAAAATCCCGATCGGCGTCTTTGGTTTTCGAAACGGAGGCAATCAAGACAGCAGTGGAGAGAAGGCAGCCGATGTCCTGCGAGCCGATCTTCGTCGTTCGCTCATCTTTTCGGTGGCCGACCTTCCCAAGTTGGGCATCAAATTAAACGGCAAGTGGGAAAAGGACGCTGTCGATAAGCGATTGGCCCAACAGGCGTCGGAGCAGGGGATTTCTGTTTTGGTCTGGGGAAAAGTGTCCGCTAAGGAAGCGGATCTGCTGTTGGACGGCTATGTGTTCGACGGCGGAAGCGGAGACGTGGTAGCAGATCGCCGCTATATCGGCTCGTCTTCGGTGTTGAGGCACATGACGCACCGGTTGGCGGATGAATTGGTGTTTCGCTATACGGGCGAACAGGGCATCGCCCGAACGAAAATCGCGTTTGTGTCCGAGCAAAACGGAGGGCGCGAACTCTACGTCATGGATTATGACGGCAATGGCCCTCGGCAAGTCACGGCCGACGGATTTTTGAATTTAATGCCCAGATGGTCGCGAGATCGGCGCTTTCTTATCTTTACATCCTACCAAGAGCGCACGAAGCAACACATCGATATGGTAGAAGTAGCCACCGGGAAGCGATGGACGTTGATATCGCTTCCGGGTTTGAATATTACGCCGGCCTTGTCGCCGGACGGCAGCTCCCTCGCCTTTGCGACGAGCCAGGACGGCAATTCTGAAATCTATAAAATGGATACCAACACGAAAGCTTTCCAGCGTCTCACGTTCCATGCGTCGGGAGACCTCTCTCCCTCGTGGTCGCCGACCGGCCGTGAGATCGTGTTCACGTCGGACCGCGGAGGTGGGCCGCAGCTCTTCGTGATGAGCGCGGACGGTTCCAATGTACGGCGTTTGACTTATGAGGGCGATTATAATGCCGCGCCGGCCTGGTCTCCTCGTGGAAACTGGATTGCCCATGTGTGCCGTACCGAAGAGCGTCAGTACAAGTTGTGTCTCGTGAGCCCGGATGGGCAAAAACGCATTCGGTTGACCTCCGGCCCTGGAATTGACGATTCCCCCTCCTGGTCTCCTGATGGGCGTCATTTGGTGTTCAGCTCGACAGGCGAAGGAAAGAGCCACGTCTACATGATCAATAGCGATGGCACGGATTTGGAACGGCTGACGTCGGGGGGTGTTGCTCACACCTCTCCCGCATGGTCGCCGATGTAAGCATCGATGGATACGGAAGGTTGCCTCATTGGATCTCACAATAATAACAAGGAGAGCCGCATGCGCATACTACAGCTCACTTCTTGCATGGCCGTCTTACTGGGCGCGTTGCTCTTAGTGGGAACGGGTTGCACGAAATCGATTCAGGCGAATTCGGGCTCGAAATCCTTCGAGCCGGGGGCCAAACGAGACGTGGCGTCGGCTCAAAAGATAACCGTGCCGACGCGGAGCAAGCCGTCTCCTTCCGATGCCGCTCCAAATACGCCCGCCAATATGGCTTCCAATACAGCTTCGATCGCCGCTCCCCATGGTGATTCTATGCGAGAGTCACCAATGTCAGAGCCTGTCACGCCGATCCCGTCCCTGTCGATGCTAGATCCAGGTCCGTCTCCGCTCAATGCGAAACGGTCCGACGAAGAACGCATTCCGGGAGAATTGTTGGTCGCCAAGACCGAGCCGTCCGATACGAGCCGGCGACAAGTGGAGGAGATTCAGCGTG
>JAICXS010000485.1 GCA_025934615.1 Nitrospiraceae bacterium | reverse complement strand
CCTCACCCCTGCTTCGGAAGCGCAGCGGATTAGTGGGTCGCGGAACCCGGCGAAAGTCTTGGCCGGAAATGATCCCTCATGCCTTGGCGAACCCGGAACAGCGGATCATAGCCGAGGTGGATGTAGAGTTTCGACTCCCACCCATACGGAGTCGTTTCAAGTCTGAGCCGAGGCGCGTGTTCATAGAGCGCTTCAAGCGACGCCCAATCTACACCTGCCTTGCCCGGGAGCAGAACCGTGATATAGCGGGTGCGTTTGGTTTGCAGTCTCAGCAAAACGACGTAGCAATCGCCGACATCGTTGAAGGTAATAGGCATGACGAGCAAGTCCGTCAGGGGATCTCTCTCCGGAAAGGCCTCCATAACGACCTTCTCAAGCACTGGCATATCCGTGTTGAGCATCGTTCGAACCTGGCCTGCACCGACGCTAAGGGCATACCTATAACCTTCGGCTTTAAAGACGGACAGAAACGCGGCGCGGAACGCTGCCCGAAAGTACCGTTCCGGGATGAGCTGAAAACTCATGTGCAGATTGAGCGTGAAGCCATCGGCGAGGCTCCGCTGTAGATCCTCAGCTGCTTGGAGATTACCTGCCTTTCCGATTATCGATATTCGATTGGGCTGCTCCGGCGTCCCCTTGCCCAGAAGAAGTTCGGCAACGATTTTGCCTTTAGTGCTGCCGAGCGTCGTGGCAATCGGCTCTTCTCCTTCCACGGCGTCCATCGCCTTCATCGCCCTGATGAGATGGCTATCGAAACGCGAGCCTTGAGTGTTGTTGCATTTGTAGCATGTCAGCGTCTCTGAACGGCCGCCGAGTCGGGAAGGGACGATGTGCTCGCGGCTCAATTGCTCGATGCTTGCTCGCCCGTATTCCGCAAGGCAGAGCGGGCATGCAACTATATCCGTCACCTCTGGCCGGGACGTCTTCAGGTCGGCTTCAAGTTCGCGGAATAGGCCCTGGCGCCTGTTAGGTCGATCACGCATCTCTCGCTTCATTGTATTGTGGGCTGAGCGCTGGAACATGCAAGGCGGCGCGGCTCTCATTTGTTCCGAATACCGTCCTGCACGCTGTCAATCTTCCATCCAGCATCCAGTTCCAAGTCAGCGATCAGGCTACTGGGCGCAGTAGGAGCAAACAGGTTCGCCCCGGCGCTCAGAGCAACGCAGAATCGTTCTCGATCCTGTTCAGCGAGAGTTTCCCACCAGCGCGGAGCGACGGCGAGATTCTCGCAGAATGCCACTACCATTCGCAGGAGTGCCGCCTCAATACGGCGGCCGTCATGAATGACAGTGGCGAGGGACCTCAAAAACTCCCTGCAAGCCGTCGAACTCGTCTTATGCCAGCAGAACAGCAAGCCCCAGCCGTCATTCATATCGGCTGAACACACCGTCATGAGATCAAGGTTGACGGTGGGGTCGGCCAGATCCTGCAACTGTTGCCCCAGGAAATCGAATTCCGGATAGAAGACGGCGGAGAAGGCGAAGAGAGGCGGTTGCCGAAAGATGAACAACGTGTATTCTAAATCCCAATACGAGCCGTCGCGGAGCGTTTCGTCGAATGCTGCCTTATGGCGCTGCAGGTTGCCAAGACCGAGAGACGTGCCGGTGCGGTATGCTTCGAGCAAGGCTCTGCTGGCGTGATCATGTCCGCCCAGTTCAAGTTGTTCGTCAATCAAGGCAGAAGCATTCTCCTTTGCGAAGAATTCACGGCACAGTGCGCGGTAGCCGTAGAGCGCGACCTGTTGATCCGTCGGCGCAAGCGGCTTGGTATCAATTGGCCCGAAGAGCTCACAATCGTGATGAGCGCAGAACCCGGCGAATGTAGAAGCCTTGTTGATGCCTTTCCTTTCCAAAACCACTTTGCCGGCATTCTTCCGCATCGTGCCAATGTTCATCGAGGGAACATACACATGGGAGTCTTGCGATAGCATCCGCAAGAGCCCATTCTTCTGAAGGGAATGAACCTCGGCCAGATCTTTGCATTCCCCTGTACTCTTAAAGTGAAGGCAGCGCGCTCTGTTTTTGAGCCGCTTCTGTGACTGCACGTAATGGTTAAGGTCGAAGCTACCGCCGCGCTGCAAGGTTGTCAGTTCGCTACGTGTCTTCGCGTCACGTGACCACGCCGTGTATAAGATTGCAATTCCCTCTTGCCTTGCCTTCGCCAGTTGCTGGAGTCCGAGGTCGGCGTTCGCAAAATCCTCCTCGACGACTTCCACGGGCGCCGCAGCATCAAAGATGGCCCATTCGTCTCTACGAACGTAATACGATGCCTTATTTGACGCTGCCACAGGAGAGTCTTCGAGCACCCAGCAGTGCGCATATGCGCCCTCGATCAACGCGGCCCGGGCGTTCTGATCGGTCGGTCTGACCTCGAATTTCAGTAAGTATATGGCCATTGCGATACCTTTTCGGCTTGT
>JAICXS010000391.1 GCA_025934615.1 Nitrospiraceae bacterium | reverse complement strand
CGTTGATCGGGATCGCGAAGAGTCTCTCAGCCCCATATTCCGAGGCAATCGCTGAGCACAGATCGGTAGTAAAGGTCGCAATCCCGCACTGCCGCGGCAGATAATTTCCAACGAAGGCGATGCGAGTCGGCAGCGGAAGAACTGTAAAACTTCCGGAAGACGAGTTTTCCGTTGGCGAAGACTCACGTACGGTCTCGCGATGAAGTCGGCCCGGGAGCAACATATACGGCCTGCTTTCTTGATGAATGACACTAGGGATGCGAACGGCTCCAAATCGGCGTCGAAGGAGACGATCACCTATCTAAATATGTCTTGGTCCAGAAGATATTGCGGCCAGAGCGCAGATGGTTTGCGGGCGCCCATCTCCTCTGCAAGATAGGTAAGTTCCTTCGATGTAGGACACGTCCGCGCCGGTGTTCGATCATCCTCACATAGACTGTGAGCTTCCGGAGAATGAGCCGGCCTAAAGGGAAGGATGTTGGTCCTGGTTCGCGGGACGAAACGCCTACTGATGGTCGTATCTACCAAGCGCATGCATGGCTCCAGCCATCTCATTGCTTATGTAGGAAAAAGGCTCGTCTGGAGCGAAGCAATGGGCAACTGAAGGCGAGAGAAAGGAGGGACTGCTTACATCCATCATACTCCGGAAACACCCCTCATGCCATCAACCTTGGCGGTGCGATGGTCGCCAGAGGTGTGCAAGATTGAACAGACTCCACACCAGGCTCACGATATGGTGACAACTACTAAAGGTCGCTCACCTCGTCCTGTGCACAGGAAGAGGCTTTTCTTTCAAGGCCAGGGAACCAGGAGCTTTAAGCTATGACGTTGTTTCGAAGGACGTTTCCACATCGGGAGAAAGCCGACGGAAGCTATGACTCTATTTGCACCGCGTGCATGAAAACTGTAGCAAGCTCGCGAAATGAGGCCGAGCTCTCTTCCCATGAATCGGACCACATTTGCAGTCCGGCGAACATCCGCCGCATTGCTTGGCATGCCGTCACACCTGAGCCCCAGGCCGCGTAGCGTTCTCTCGGTTGGGACAAAGCCGGGAAAGAAAACAACATGTTAGGATAGCCGATCCACTGTTTCGTTCGTGAGCGAACGGCAGGCAATTGGGGCAGGGGATGGCGAGGAATCGCATGACAACCGATCGGACGATCGCGAGCCTCGACGTCACGACATTCCTTGCAACCTCGGGGCTCGGAAAGACTATTTTTCATGTGAAGGCCGGCGAGCCGCTATTTTCTCAGGGCGATACGGCCGATTCCGTGTTCTACCTGCAAAAAGGGCGCGCCAAACTCACGGTCGTTTCGAAGAACGGCAAGGAAGCCACCATAACGCTTCTCGCGGCAGGCGATTTTGTGGGAGAGGCGTCGCTCGCAGCAGTGGGAGGTCGGCATTTGGCCACAGCGACTGCCATTACTCCGTGCGCTGCTCTCAGAATCGAGAGGCGAGAGATGCTGCGTGTCATGCACGATGGACATGCATTCTCCGACATCTTTTTCTCGTTCCTGCTGGCGCGCAGCATGAGGATCCAGGCGGACCTGGTGGATCAACTCTTCAACTCCAGCGAAAAGCGGTTAGCGCGCCTGCTCCTGTTGATGGCAGAATTCGGCAAACCGGGCGAGCCGGAAACGCTGATTCCGAAGATCTCGCAGGAGTCGCTGGCTGAGATGATCGGAACCACGCGTTCTCGCGTCAGCTTCTTTATGAATCGCTTTCGCAAGCTCGGCTTTATTGAATATAACGGCCGGATTCGCGTGCACAAATCTCTGCTCAACGTCATCCTGCACGATAAGCTGCCGGATCAGAACGCCATCAGCCCTCCTACGTCGAAGCCGCCCCTCAATCGCCGGCCTGCCAGGTAACTCGACCCCTTGAGAGCAATTCAGCACAGACGCGGCAGCAACCGTGGTGCCAAGATATGTTGCAGGGACGGGTTTCTACAGACCTCCCTGAGGCGAACGATGCACTCCAATAAAGCAAAAATACTAATAGTCGACGATGAGCCGGCCCTGCGTGAGTCGCTCTCGCAGATATTCATTGCCTGCGGGTATCGTGTGTGCTGCGCGCACGATGGGTTTTCCGCCTTGGATGAAATGAAGAAGGAACTCCCCGACCTTATCCTGTCCGACCTCAACATGCCGGGCATGTCCGGCTTCGATTTCCTATCCATTGTGCGTAGCGGGTTTCCCGCAATTCGAGCCATCGCCATGAGCGGCGCCTTTACCGGCAGCGAAGTGCCTTCCGGCGTATCCGCCGATGCCTTTTACGAAAAAGGGACCGGCATGAGGGGCTTGTTGCATATCGTAGAAAGCGCCATTAGACCGCGAGGCACCGCCCGTGACAGTGGAAGAGTACCTGCCGCGCTAAATGAAAGCGCACTGTGGACGCCGCCGGAAGCCTAAAGCACCGGAGTGCACGATCTTCAGAGCGCAGTACCGCGTCCGCGCAGAAGATTGATGATGACGATCACAAGGGCCACCACCAGAAGCAGGTGGATCAGACCACCCCCTACATGAAAGCCAAAGCCAAGCAGCCACAGAACAAAAAGAATAACAACGATAGTCCAAAGCATTGTGCCACCTTTCCCAAAAATAGCCGGGGGTATCTCAACGTAATCAAACACCTGCAGCTTGTCTGAGCAGAAACGCACACAAGGTGGCCGCTGAGCACACCATTGAGCTGAATGCAGGAAGCGTCAGGATTTTGTCGTCCTGGCCAGGCCGTCTGAAAAAAGATGGCTGAAGTGAGCTATATAGCTCAGATATTTGCCTTCCACACCGACGATACTGACTGTGGAGAAGAGTCGTTATTCTCTCCTCCCTTATGGTTTCTGAGCTAAGTCATACCCCATCTGACATATCTCCCTCTTAGCTACGGAATTCGTAAGGACAAGCCATGAAAGTCACATCTGTACTGCTGATCGGCGCCCTGGCGCTAGCCAATACCAACCTTTGGGCCTCCGCACACAGCGATTCTATCGAGCGCCTTGAGATGTCCACCGATGTGCTTCACTCCATCGTGCAAACTCCGGACAAGGGCATCCCGGAAGAGGTACTCAGCGATGCAAAGTGCATCGTCGTCATCCCACACCTGGTTAAGGGAGGCTTTATCGTCGGCGCGGAGCATGGCCGCGGCATCGCCTCGT
>JAICXS010000506.1 GCA_025934615.1 Nitrospiraceae bacterium | reverse complement strand
GCCAGGATCATCCACGATGGGAGCTTCAACGCCCGCTGCAAAGTCCCCACGTTCCCGCGAGAGGTCTCCAAGATGTCATCGTAGATCCCGTAGGTCTCATCGTACACTCCGAGCCGATACTCCACCTGCGCTCTCGATCGGTCCTCACCGGATGGCGCATGAGGGTCTTCGGCATGAAGGATGGCAGGAAATAGAAGCAGACACAGAATGATCGTCGGAAAGATCGGCATGTCCAACCGCACCGGTATGATTTGCCGTATCGCGGAGTCGATCCCTGCAAGCCTGTGCCGTACGTCAGCGGAGCACATGAGCGCGGTATCGGCGTTCCTTAACAGAGGCCAGCCGATCTCTATCGACAGATGAGCGGCGCCGTCAGGAGAGGACGATCGCCCTTGGACGGCTGCGGCAAACTATATGTATTTCGAATCCGCCACACGCCACGAGCCAGGCCCCATTAGAGGCGCTGAATCTGTAAGGCAATGATTGAATGAATCGCCGAAGGGCTTATTGTCTACAACTTTACTATCACATTACACAAGGCGGGAAATCGGGAACAATCCGCAGGTGATTCGATGAAGGATACGACGAGCCTTTGCAAGGCAGGCGCGAAGGCGAGCACTTCGAAAAACCGGTCGTAGGCGATGTAAGCCAGGAGAGTCGGTCACCCACGCGGGGTGCCGGCTGCGTCGAGCACGGCGCGCACTTTTGCGGCTAAGGACGATGAAGTGAACGGTTTTTGCAAAAACGCGTCTTCAGCAGCGAGGACGCCATGGAGGAGGACCGCATCGTCCGTAAAGCCCGACATGTACAACACCTTCGTGGTCGGCATGACCTGACGAACGTGATCGGCGACTTCGCGTCCGCTCATTTCCGGCATCACCACATCGGTTACCATCAAGTGAATAACCCCATCGTGCTCGCGGCATATACGAAGCGCGTCCGTGCCGTTCGCCGCTTCTAGGACGGTATATCCGTAGCCTGCAAGAATGACGCGGGCGAGGCCCCGCACCATCATCTCGTCTTCCAGCAATAAAATCGTTTCCGAACCCCGCAGAGTGTCGGGATTGACGGCGGTTGCTTTCGTCATGCTGACGGCGTCGGTAATTCCAGGTAGATAGACCTTAAATGTCGTTCCCTTCTGCACTTCGCTATAGACCTCGACGTTGCCCCCGCTTTGCTTAATGATGCCGTAGACGGTGGACAGTCCGAGGCCCGTGCCTTTCCCTTGTCCCTTGGTCGTGAAAAAAGGCTCAAAGATTTGAGCTTGCGTCGCCTTATCCATCCCTACACCGGTATCGCTGATCGCCAGCATGACATACTGTCCCGGTTTCGCATATCGGTGGAGCCGCGTGTAGGAGGCATCGAGTTCGATGTTTTTCGTTTCGAGGATTAACCGCCCGCCTCGCGGCATTGCATCCCGGGCATTGACGACGAGATTCATGATGACCTGCTCGATTTGTCCGGGATCCGCCTTCACGGAACTCAGATTGTGATCAAGGTGGGACGAGAAGAGAATATCTTCACCGATCAAGCGCCGAACGAGGGTCTCGATGTTCTCGACGAGCTTGTTCAGGTCTAGAACTTGCGGCTCCAACATCTGCTGACGGCTAAAGGCCAGCAGTTGCCGGGTCAGCGAGGCGGCGCGTTCTCCAGAGGCGTTGATCTGTTCGATGTGATGGCTGAGCTGATCGTCGAGTCCCTCGCGGGATAGGGCCAGCTCGCTATACCCGTTGATAACGGTGAGGAGATTATTGAAGTCATGGGCAATGCCGCTGGCCAGGCGGCCCACGGCTTCCATTTTTTGCGAGTGAAGCAGTTGGCGCTCCAGGTGCTGGCGTTCTACAAATTGGCCGATCTTAATGCCGATATCCATCATCATCTGAAGCAGCTCGGATTCCGGCTCTTTGACTTCACGATTGAAGATTTCGATCATCCCCCTGGCCGGCGCCGCCATGTGGCACCGCCAGAGGTAATCGTGTGCGGCTTCGAGGTGCGTCGGAACTTTGAAGCTGGTTACGGAGCACCCCTGCGGGTTGACGCCGCTGAAGACGTGCTCGATCGCGCCGTCCTTGCCGCCGCCGTCCATCGCCTGGAAGACGACCAGCAGGCCGTGCTTGCCTTCGCTGTACATGACCTCCTGCAGCTTGTCGAGCTGCTTGAGGTGGTGCGCGGCAT
>JAICXS010000233.1 GCA_025934615.1 Nitrospiraceae bacterium | reverse complement strand
TTGCTCGATCCGCCATGCCTCCTGGCTCTCCAAAAACAATGCAGGATATTCAAAAGGGCTGTTCAGCAAGGCCGCAGGAAGCAGGACGACCGAGACGTACTGTATAAAGTACGTTGGGAGGCACGCGACCGAGAACGAAGCTGGCAGCCGTGCTCAATACCCTGTTAGTTTTTATTTCGATCGACCAACTTTCCTTTCTTCAACCATGGCATCATGGCGCGAAGCCGGCCCCCGACGTCTTCAATCGGATGCGCCTCACCCTTGGCCAATAAGGCATTATACACCGGACGATTCGCTTGATTCTCCAACACCCATTCCTTCGCAAAACGGCCGCTCTGAATCTCGCCGAGGATCTTCTTCATTTCCTTCTTCGTCTCGTCGGTAATGATTCGAGGACCTCGCGTGACGTCCCCATATTTGGCGGTGGTGCTGATGGAGTACCGCATATTGGCAATGCCGCCTTCATAGATAAGGTCGACAATCAGCTTCACTTCATGTAGGCACTCGAAATAAGCCATTTCAGGTGAGTATCCCGCTTCGATCAGCGTTTCGAATCCAGCTTGAATCAAGGAAGTCAATCCGCCGCACAGGACGGCCTGCTCACCAAATAGATCCGTCTCCGTCTCTTCTCGGAAGGACGTTTCAATGACGCCGGCACGGCCCCCGCCGATCGCGCTGGCATACGCCAACCCAACCTGACGTGTATTTCCACTGGGATCTTGATGGATCGCCAGCAATGCGGGGACACCGCTGCCCTTGGCATATTCGGAGCGGACCAAGTGACCGGGGCCTTTCGGCGCAACCATGAAGACATTCGTGGTCGCTGCAGGCACTATTTGGCCGAAATGGATATTGAATCCGTGTCCAAACGCGAGGTAAGCACCCTTCTTGAGATTCGGTGCAATCTCATTCCGATAAATTGCGGCTTGGGCTTCATCAGGGGCCAGCATCATCACGACCTCTGCGCCTTTGACCGCATCGGCTGTCGGCATCACTTTTAATCCGCTTTGCTCAGCCTTCCTCCACGACGCGCCGTCTCTCAGGCCGACTACCACATTTCCGCCACTCTCTTTCAAATTGAGCGCGTGCGCGTGACCTTGACTGCCAAACCCGATGATGGCCACCGTCTTGTTCCGAATCTCATCCTGATTGGCATCGGCGTCGTAATAAATTTTCATAGCTGCTCCTGAAGTGTAAAAGATTGCGGATCGTTCCCAAGGATGGAACTGGAAGGCTACTCTTTGGCAACCCGCTTTGGCTGCGCGAGGGCGGGCCGAATAGACTCGCGTGCAATCGCGACGCGACCCGTCCTGATCAACTCTTTGATTCCGAGCGGTTGAAGCAGATTGATCATCGCTTCGACTTTCTTGATGTCTCCGGTCACTTCAATCGTATAGGTGCTCGGCGTTGAATCGATGATATTGGCTCGAAAGATCTCGGTGATGCGCAGGGCTTCGGCTCGATCCTCGGCCTTGGTATGGACTTTAATGAGCGCCGTTTCGCGTTCCACGAATTCGGTCTCATTGAGATCGACCACTTTGATGACATCGATCAATTTGTTCAATTGCTTGACGATCTGTTCGATAATCCGATCATCGCCGGAGGTCACGATGGTCATCATAGACATGGTGGGATCCAGCGTCGGCGCCACTGAGAGACTTTCGATATTGAATCCGCGTCCGCTAAAAAGGCCTGCGACTCTAGAAAGGACGCCGAACTTGTTTTCAACGGTCACTGAAATGATGTGTTCCATAAACTCAGGCGGTCAGAACGGTATCTTTGTCTTCCGGCGTCACCTTGCCATTGGCTTCCATTTTCTTCTTCAGTTCCGGTGAATCAGCTAAAATCATTTCATGATTGCAGCCGCCTGCGGGGATCATGGGATAACAGTTCTCGTAAGGATAGACCGGCACATCGACGATCACCGGTCCATCGGTCGCTATCGCCTCCTTAATCACCGTATCGAGATCGGAAACCTTTTTTGCGCGTAACCCCACCGCTCCATACGCCTCGGCCAGCTTGACAAAATCAGGAGTCGTGCTCAGATCGCTTGAGGAATACCGCCCCTCGTAGAAGAGATCTTGCCACTGACGGACCATACCATGGAATCGATTATTGATGACGATGACTTTGACCGGAAGCTTGTGCACGACAGCCGTCGCCATTTCTTGCATGTTCATTTGCACGCTGCCGTCACCCGCGACACAGAGCACGAGTTTGTCTGGAAATGCGGCTTGTGCGCCCATGGCAGCCGGAAAACCAAATCCCATCGTGCCCAATCCGCCGGAGGTCAACCAGCGGCGAGGGCTAGACAGTTTGAAATATTGAGCCGACCACATCTGATGTTGTCCGACATCCGTCGACACAATCGGGGCGCGATCCTTCGTCAGCTCGTAGAGTCGTTTAATCGCATGTTGCGGTTTGATCGGCCCGTTTGAATCTTGATCGTACGTAAGCGGATGAGCGCGTTGCCATTCATGGATCTGATTCCACCATGGTTTTCTCAGGTCTTTTTGATCGCCATTGACGGTCGCTTTCAAGACCTGGATCAGCTCACGAAGCACGCGTTTACAATCACCGACGATGGGGATATCGACGTGAATATTTTTCTTAATCGACGTCGGATCGATATCGATGTGAATGATCTTCGCATGCGGGCAAAATTCGGATACCTTACCGGTGACGCGATCATCAAAACGAGATCCCACAGCAATTACCAGATCGGAGTAATGCACCGCCATATTCGCCCAATACGTACCGTGCATGCCCATCATGCCCATGGAGAGGGGATGCTCGCCGGGGAAAGCTCCCAAGGCCATCAACGTCATATCCACCGGGATCTGGCACATCTCGGCCAGTTCCCGCACCTCCTCGGATGCCCCCGAAAACACCACGCCGCCGCCAATATAGAGGATAGGCTTCTTTGCCTTAGCAATCGCTTCCGCGGCTTGTTTGATTTGCCATTTGTTGCCCTCATACGTAGGATTGTACCCACGGATCGAGACCGATCCCGGATATGTGAAATCGGCCTTGTTCATCGAAACGTCCTTTGGGATATCGACAAGCACCGGACCTGGACGCCCCGTGGTGGCAATGTAAAACGCCTCTTTGATCGTCACGGCGAGATCATTGACGTCCTTCACCAAGAAATTGTATTTGGTGCACGGACGGCTGAGACCGATATTATCCGCTTCTTGAAACGCATCGTTGCCGATCATGTTGGTCGAAACCTGACCGGAGAAACAGACGAGCGGCACCGAATCCATGTAGGCATCGACAAGGGCGGTCACGACGTTACTCATACCAGGGCCTGACGTCACAAGGGCCACTCCGGGACGTCCCGTAGCTTTCGCATACCCTTCGGCCATATGGCCGGCGCCTTGTTCATGACGGGTCAAAATGACATCCAGGCCTTTCTGTTGATACAGAACGTCAAAAATTTTGAGAACGACGCCTCCCGGTAACGCAAACAGAGTTTTCACTCCTTCACGTTTGAGACACTCGACAAAGATTTCCGCGCCGGTGAGTTTCATCGTCACGCCCTCTCTCGAAAGGGTCTGAAAAACCAAAGAAAGTCGTTCGATGCTAGCATCCTGCCAGGAAAGAAGTCAATACTCAGACGGTACAGCTGGCCTCATCGGAGGCAGCATGGATGGACTTGCCTGCATCATAGCGCTGTGCTATTCAGGCATTATTTATGCCGACCAGCCCATGGAAGTGATCATCTATTCACGGCACAATTGCCACCTATGCCACGTCGCTCTCCGCATTGCCCGGCTGGTGCAAGCGGATATTCCATTTACTCTTCATTCAATTGATATTGCACAGGACACGAAGCTCTTAGCGCTGTACGGTCATCGGGTACCGGTGGTCCTCATCGACCAACAAGAACGGTTGGCCGGAAAGATGACGGAGCGGGAACTGCGTGCAGCGTTAAAAAAGGCGCGTTGGAGCAAATCGATAAGCCGGATTCTGTCCCGGCTCGGATTGCATCCGAACCGAGGATGACCATTTCTCTGGAGCGCGAGTTACCTCGAGCTTCGTGCAGCCTACCCGAGGACCATCGGTCGGGACAACCGTTGAGAAGTGGCACCGGTGCCCACTCCTCGTGTCCTCCTATTTGGCCTTGCTCCGGGTGACGCTTACCCTGCCGGTCATGTCACCACGACCGCGGTGGGCTCTTACTCCACCATTTCACCCTTACCTAAGCCGGCTGCGAAGCCTGCTTGCTGCCGGCCGTCGGCGGTATATTTTCTGTGGCGCCGGTGTCGGATCGCTCCGCCTGGGCATTACCCAGCACCCTACCCTTTGGAGTCCGGACTTTCCTCCCGAACGTGTGTTCAGGCGATCATCTGACCTCCTCCAACGCGCCCATTACTATATCGTCTCAACGACTGTGGTTCAAGGCCATCTCAAAATTGACCGCCCTCTACCCGTTTGTTACAGTACGCCCCTTTTGAAAAGAAATCGATGAATCAAGCATCTTACAGCGGAATACGTATCGGCATTGACGAATCTGGAAAAGGAGACTATTTCGGTCCATTAGTCATCGCCGGCGTCCTTGTCACGCCGGCCGACGAACCGGATCTTCGGCTCATGGGGGTGCGAGACAGCAAACGGATTTCAGACGGGCGTATTCTCGAGATGGCGCCCGACATTCGCCTGAT
>JAICXS010000195.1 GCA_025934615.1 Nitrospiraceae bacterium | reverse complement strand
GGCCAGCCGGTGATTTGCGGCGGGTCGATGGAAACGGGCTCGTATCTCTTGGTTGGAACCGAACGCGCGATGCACGAGACATTTGGCTCGTCCATGCACGGGTCGGGTCGTACGATGTCGCGTGGACAAGCCAAGAAGATGGTAAGCGGCGAACAGGTTCGAAAGCAGATGGAGCAACGCGGCATCATGGTGAAAGCGGCATCCATGTCCGGTCTAGCGGAGGAAGCCGGTCTGGCCTACAAGAATATTTCCGATGTGGTGGAGACTGTGGATTTGGCCGGGATCACCAAGAAGGTGGCGGAGCTCAGGCCGATCGGAAATATTAAAGGATAAACAACGTGACAGAATGTGCGTCTCGTCTCTGTCAACGAAAATGGACAGTGCGCAGCCCGGTCACACAATACTTCAGTGAGCATTTGTTACAATAGGTCGCGGCTTTTCTTCAGGTGTCTCCTGGAATGGGTGACGGAGAAGTTGACGCTCACGATGCCGTTCCCATTTCTTCGTAGAAATAACCCTAATAAATCATCCTGATTCACCTTGGCACACAGGGTGCTTCCCTAGGTAGGCCTCGCTGCTCATCGTAATGGAGGAGGTTATGTGGATATCCGTTAAGTGGATTGTGCTCTCAGTCTCTATGGTCCTGTTTGCTTCGATGGTAGGAACTGCCGACGCCGAACATGATTTTGCTCAGCGGTTACGGCATGATGCGCAAGTACAGTCCAACAATGGTCATTACAAGGAAGCTCAACAACTGCGGTCGCTTGCCGATGCGTTGAAGAATAAGGACGCCGGGATAGCGCATCAGGCTCAAGTGGAAGTGGGAAAAGGCCACATTGATAAAGCGATGGACCTGCTCAAAGCCCGATAAGGGTTGACTGCTCTACAGCCGTGTCTCCAAGCAGCGGGATCAATCTACATAGAACACTCCATACAAGGGTCTTGAACATATGACCATGTCGACGAGTGCGAGGCTCGTGGCGTTTAGCCTATTGCTGTCGTTTCTGTCCATCATTCATCCGCTGTCGCCTGTGGCTGCTGCGACGGCTGCGGCCAATAGCGTCACACTCAGTACTATCGTTTCCAACTATGAAGAATTCAAGCCGAAGGTGAGGGCGTTGGTTGCCGAGATACGCGAAGCGCGGAAAGTCGGTCAACGCATCGATTCCGGCAAAGTTCTTCTCGTGCGGAAAGACCTGGGTGACTTGGTCAAAACACTCCGACGGTATGATAAGGACTATCTGCGCGCGGCCAAGGGAGCGAAGACATACCCTGATCGCGAACAGATTTTGCGGCTGTTGCACGCATCGGATCTCATCCATCGCTTGATTGAAGCAGAGACCAAGGCCACCGATTTTCAGATGCTTGCCCTCAAGTATGAGGAGACGTGGGGACAGGCCGAGGTGGCGCGTGAAGGAAATCAGACCGACGAACGGTGAAGCCAAAGGTGTGTCTGCTCAGAGGTCCCTTTCGGGTGCTTAAGACGCCGCGCGCATAGTCCTCGATTCTGCCGGAGGCCCTCTTCGAAGCAAGGACGAAAAACTGCTTGTAGGTTTTGGGTCATGTGTCCACTTGGTTCAAGTCAAACCGCGCCCATAGACTTTTCTCACTCGAACTATTGACCTCCTGTTTGTAGAGCAACGCTGGCATGGCAGGGCGAAGGGCCATCTCAGGACTACGATGTAACGGAATGGGCAGATTGATCACACAGCATAAGATGAACTCTTACGTTGGCGATGCGCGTTCGAATCTTTGCCGGGAGAGCGTGTGCCGGCGGTGACTTCCGATTCATGAGACGATATACTCCCCGCTCCTGCCTACTGCACAATGACATGAGGAGACTATGAGTGGACTGACAGTAGTGGCGCGAGCGAAAGCAAAGCCGGGACGAGAGGCGGAATTGGAGCAAGCCATGCGAGCCGTCGTCGTTCCGACGCATCAAGAAGCAGGTTGCATTCGGTATGCGGTCCATCGTTCATTGCTCGATCCCCGCATCTTTATAACGGTCGAACACTGGACGTCAAAAGAGGCCGTCGATCAGCATTTCGGGACGGCGCATGTACAAGCGCTTTTAAAACAAGTTCCCGAGCTGCTGTCGGAACCACCGGACATTACGTTGTATGAGTTGTTGCCGGAAGGCCACTCCGAAAAGGGCCGGCTCTAACGGTTCACAACGTCCGGTGAACGAATGAACCGGGACGCGACCGTGTTTGGCCGGATTCGCCACGGTCAGGTTCACATTCTGACGGTGCATGAGGCGCTCCAATAGCGGTCTGCCACGATAGCTGATTGTGCTGCCGTCCAGTTGGTACTTCCGCCCAAGCTTTTCTCATCCACTATGCCCCTTTCTCAACGCAGATGTGGGGAATTTTTGTGAATGCACGCGCCGCTATGATACTGTGAGAAATACAAGGAAACGGAGATAGGTTCTTGAAATACGCCCTCTATCCAGGTTGCGCGGCGAAAGGTGCAACCCCGGAACTGTACCAATCGACCATGGCGATCATCGGCCGGCTGGGTATTGAAGTCATGGAGCTTCAAGCTGCTTCGTGTTGTGGGGCAGGGGTCGTCTCCGAAGCCGATCCGGATGTCGCGCTGGCGCTCAATGCCCGAACGTTTGCCCAGGCGGAACAAGCGGGATTAGATGTGATGACGATTTGCGGGACGTGCCAAGGCGTGATGGGGGCGGCCAATAAACGCCTGAAAGATCCGGCCACTCGGGAACGTATCAATCGTGTCCTTGAGAAGGAAGGGATCGCGTACCGCGGCACCGTCCACGTCAAACACTTATTATGGATTGTTGTCCGTGAAGTGGGATTGCATCGTGTGCGCGAACAGATCCGTGTGCCGCTGAGCGATTTCCGAATCGCCCCGTTCTATGGATGTTATATTCTCAGGCCATCGTGGGATCTTGGGTTTGATGATCCTGAAAATCCCACGTCGCTAGAGAAAGTCATCCAAACCGTGGGGGGCGAATCGGTGGCCTATGCAGGCCGAACGAAATGTTGCGGGTTTCCGATTATTCTTGAAAAGGAAGCCATCGCAGTGGCTATGGCCGGTCACAATATGAAGGAGGCTAAAGACGAGGGAGCCGACTTCATGGTGACGCCATGTCCTCTTTGTCACATGAGCCTCGACATTTATCAAAACCGAGCAGGACGAGCGGTCAACACCGCTCTCAACCTCCCTATCCTGCATCTGCCGCAACTGTTAGGATTGGCAATGGGTATCCCGGCGAAAGAGCTGGGCGTATCCCGGCATTTGGTGCCGGTAGATTCGATCGTGCGGAAGATTGAGAAACGGGTGCCGAGGTAAAGGGTTCAGTCGGGTATGTCAGTGTGTCTGTTTCGCCTGCTAAAGGATTCTCTCATCAACAGATCAACCGACTCACCGACGTAGCGGACCAAACGGAGCCATAAATGCAGATCATTAGTCTCTCTGACTATCAGCAATTTACTGCCGAGAAGATGAAGAAGAATAAGATCTTTCAAACCGAAAGGTTTTTCTGCGATGTGTATTGTTTTGAGCCGGGCCAGGAGCAAAAGGGGCATGTGCACGGTGAGCAAGATAAAGTCTATCTCGTCTTAGAGGGGCAAGGAACCTTCAAGGTCGGAACTGAAGAACGTGTACTGGGACCGGGGCAGGGCACCATGGCGTCGGCCGGCGAAGAGCATGGCGTCGTCAATCATACCAGGGCACGGCTAAGAGTTCTTGTGTTTGTCGCTCCCAATCCATCCTAACTAACAGAGCAAAAGGTCCTGCCACTGTTGGCTCTTTACTGCCTGGAGCTGTTTCGGTACAGCGCGGCTCGGGCTTCATGGACTCGGCATACCGTGATGGAGGAGGTTCGAGTCATGCTGAGGTGTGGAAATGCATGACTCCATGACCTGTGCGAAGCACTGCCGCGGCTCCCGATGCTTACGACTGACGGCTGCGGTGAGTTCATCCAGCGACGCGGTATTTGCTTCGACGTCGAGCAGCGCAACGCCACGCAGACTGAGCAAATCCACAGCTTTGACGCCATGCATCATTTCGAGGTCTTGCCGAATTGCCTTCTGATCGTCTTCACATGATGGTCCACTGAGCATCAGCGCCACCCGTTGAGCCGCTGCCTCTGCGGCAGAAGTAAACACAAGAGAAATGATGATACTGATTGCTAGGCTTGCTATAAAGCGCACAGAGCACCTAATCATGAAGTGCCGACACCGGCACGCCGGCTGATCTTAAAGTGACCGGCCGGCGCACGGTGAGGTACGTAGCCTTTGATGCCATCTTAGTAAGCGATGGCCGGCTTCGCAGGAATATCCCATGGCACCATGGGCATGAGGGGAGTCGGTTTCGCATCCGGAGAAGCGACGAGCACGGCAATGGCTCCGCGTAGCGCTCCCGTCAATGAGTGTGTGACAAGCGGATATGCGCCGGCCGATTCGACGACGACATCGAATGTCGATCCGCTGCCGGGCCCTACCACATAGGTTTGGACACCGGTAAATTTATTGGCAGGATTTCCGCTCTCATACACATTGTCCCAAATCTCACCGATCGGGTGAAATGCCGAAAACTCATTCGGGCCGGCATTCACCAAGTAAATGCGCACGCGCTCGCCGGGCTTTGCATCCAATTTTCCTCCCCCGGTGACGAAGGGGTGATATTTGAAGATTCCGCCGTTGAACATTACATTCTCGAATTTCCGCTCGAACATGGCCGGCACGTCGTCTGGGTTTTTAAATAATTCGGATTGGATCAGCAAATACTCCCGGTCGGCCTTCGGCCATGCTTTGGCATTGGCGGGATCGACGATGATCGCCCCAAACATGCCGCGGGCAATGTGTTGAATCATCGGCGGCGCGCCGCAATGATAGAAAAACACGCCTGGCTTTTTGGCGACGAACGTATAGCTGATCGTTTCACCCGGATTGACCGCACGATAGTTCTTCAGAAAGTCGATTTCCGCGGCATGGAAGTCCATCGAATGCGGATAGGTATTGCTGCTCGGGTTCGTCAGTGTAAACTTGACCGTGTCGCCTTCGGTGACCCGTACGGCCGGTCCAGGCACCTGACCGTTGAAGGTCCAGGCCTTATAGGTGGTCCCTTCCCCGTCGATG